>JASLDF010000173.1 GCA_030151635.1 Bacteroides sp.
TTCTCTAACAAGAGATTTTCAAAATAAACCATAGCACAAGCACACACTCCGCCATGCGTAAAAATAGCAATGTTTTTATGTGTGGTGGAGTGTTTTTTTAATCCTTCGATGAATTGTTTTACTCGGTTATACATCATTTTAAATGATTCTCCACCTGGTACTTGAGTGTTTACCCAATCATTTCCCCAAGCAACACTATCCACATCTTCCCATCTTTTCATTTCCCATTCTCCAAAGTTTAGCTCTTTAATATCATCTTCAAGTTCGATGTTCTGTTGGGTAACAAACCTTGCTAGTTTATGGCAACGACTCAAAGGGCTAGAGTAAACGTAATCGATGGGGATTTGATCTACATTTTTTTTGACAATAGTTGCTTCTTCAATAAAGGTGGGATTGAGTTCTACATCAAACTGTCCATAGCAAACGCCCTTGTCGACGCGAACAGAAGTATGGCGAATAAAATAGAGATTCATAGTTTGTTTTTAAATTGGTTGTTAATAAGATATAGCATCACCTCTGAATATGAGAAAGTATTATCCAGAGATAACTGACTTGTCTTTCAAAGAAGACTGAGTTCTCTTTCAAAGACAAGTCAATCCTCTCAGTAAGGAAGATTTTACCAAGAGTAAAGTGCGAATGAAATATATATTCCCATGTAGAAACAAAGTTCGCAAAGAAGGAACATAGCTCCACAACAATCTCCCGTATATCCGTTTATTCTTTTCTTTAAGATAGTGATAATCAAATAAAAAACCAAAATAGGAAGGACGATTGCAAGAATGATTTGTGGATAAATGTAGCACAACATACCCAAAGGTGCCAATCCAGCTACTAGTGACGTGATAAGTGCATTGGTTGACATTGGTATATATACAAATTTAGATTTACTAGACTCAGCAGTTCGTGCATATTCTAGAAATCGACTAATTTGTGATGCTAGTAATTTTGAAGCCGTGTCCGCAACGAAAATAATTGGAAGTCGTAATTCTCCTGGAAGACTAGTTATTAATCCGAAAAGAAGGAAGAAATGACCGATTAGTGCGAGCACACCATAAGTACCAATATGTGAATCCTTCATAATCTCGAGTACACGTTCTCTCGTTGTTCCTCCACCTAATCCATCAAAAAAGTCGGCTAGTCCATCTTCGTGTAAAGCACCAGTAACAAGTGTTCGCGATAAAATTGTGAAGATTACAGATACGAAAGTTGGAAAAATAAATGAGCTCAGATAGTATACAAGTACCATAACACCTCCTGTAACCCATCCTGCAACGGGCCAATAGTTAATGGCATCTTTAAAATATTTAGCATCAATGTTGAACGCCTTCAATTTATAAAAAGGTATTCGAGTAAAAAACATCAATGCAGCAGCAATCTCTTTCATGAATTTAAAAATATTTTGTGACCTCTACTTTTTTGAATGAACTCATTTCGTTAATCATATGTACAGCCGATTCGACAATTGGATAGGCACATAATGCACCTGTACCTTCACCTAGTCGGAACCCTAAACTTAAAATGGGGTTTGCTTCAAGAGCATCTAATACAATTGAATGACCAATTTCTTCTCCTCGGTGTCCGTAAATTGCATAAGCACACACATCAGGGTAAAACTGTTTGGCCATTAAAAGGCAGTTAGTCATGATAAAGCCATCAATCAGGATTGTCATTTTTAATTCTGCAGCTTTCAACATTGCACCAACAGTTGCTACCATTTCGTAACCTCCAAAATAGCGCATGATGTCTTTGGCTGATCGATCGCCCTTGTAGTTCTGAATTGAGGCGTTTAAGACCTCATATTTGTGCGATAATATATCGCCCGTATGATCGCTACCTGCACCAATACATTTTCGTAATTCTACATTGGTTAAGAAGTGCATCCACAACGCAGAAGATGAAGTATTCGTTATTCCTAGTTCCCCAAAACTAATGACATTGCAACCTGATTCCTGACAAATAGCTACTTGTTGAGCTCCAATTTCTATGGCTCTGTCCATTTCTTCGGTGGTCATAGCTGCCTCATATCGGTAGTTTCGAGTTGATTTTCTAATCTTGCAATGGAAAAGTTGAGCGTCTTCAAGGTCGATGTCTCGGACAACACCGACATCTACGACTTGTAATTTAAAGTGATGCTGATTGGCTAGAAAATTAACACCAGCTCCTCCCTTAATAAAATTAAGGAGCATTTGATACGTAATCTCTTGTGGTGATAAACTAACTTTTTCAGCTGCAACACCATGGTCTCCCACAAAAACGATGTGGTGTGGGTTTTTGAGCTGAGGAGATAAAGTTTGTTGAATCCAACCCACTTGAAGAGCTAGGTCTTCTAACATTCCTAATGAACCTTTTGGTTTAGTTAGGTTGTCTATCGTATCTTTTAAATCGGCTCTAATGGCTCGATTTGGTTCTGTAATACTAAAATTAATCATTGTGCAAAAACTATTTTATGGTAACAGGAATTCCTGAAACCATTAGAACAACCGTGTCGGCTTGTTGAGCAACATACTGATTAAACCAGCCTTGCAAGTCGGCAAATTTACGTTGAATGGGGTTAATGGACATTTCGCCCATACCTATTTCATTGGTTACGAAAATGAATGTAGCTTCTTGTTGCGTAAAGGCATCAAACTCCTTTTTCAAAGCGTCTAATGCAAGCGATACGTCCGAGTCTAAATCGTAGAAAAAATTGGTGGCCCATAACGTCATGCAGTCAATAAGCACAACTTGATGAGATACATCATGTTTGGAAAGGAATTTCTCCTCCTCAATATTAATCCATGATTGTTCTCTTCTACGCTCCTTATGAAGCTCTATTCGTTTTCGATGTTCATCGTCCCAGATTCGCGATGTTGCCATATAAATGGGTTTTGGACAAGCACCTCTAGCCAAATCTTCGGCATAGGTGCTTTTTCCAGACCTCTGACCTCCAGTAACGAGGGTTATCTTTTTCATTTTCTGAAAAGGTGTTTAAAGCTTGAAGAATATAGTTTAGAAAGTCCTTTACGGTTATCAATGGCATCACCCACAACAATCATAGTTGTTAGGGTAAGGTTGTTGTCTTTTATGATTGAAACCAAGTCTTTCAATTGACCACGGAAAATTTTTTGATCTTTCCAAGTCAATTTATAACACGCAGCAACAGGCGTTGTGGGTGGGTAATGCACAAGTAAATCTTCTTGTACTTGTTCCACAATTGAAGCACTTAGGAAAATACACATTGTACTTTGTGAACGTGCCAACATGTGAAGTTTCTCTTTGTCGGGCATTGGTGTACGACCTTCTCCACGTGTCAATATGATGGTTTGGATTTTCTCTGGGATGGTGAATTGAGATTCCAATTCAGCAGCCGCAGCCAAGAATGAAGAGATTCCTGGAGTAATGTGATAACTCATGCCGTATTCATCAAAGAAAGCCATTTGTTCTTGAATAGCTCCGTAGATACAAGGGTCGCCCGTATGTAAACGTACCACCAAAAGTCCTTTATCGTAAAACTCTTTCATAATGGCAAATTGGTCTTCCAAATCCATTGCAGCAGAACTACGAACAGTAGCACCAGGTTTAGCACAATAGGTTAATTCGATAGGAACTAAACTACCTGCATAAAGAATTAAATCGGCTTTTTCTAAGAACTGTCTTCCACGTACCGATACTAAATCTGGGTCACCAGGACCAGCACCAACAATTTCAATGTGTCCTTGTCGAGTAGCTTCTGCTGATAGTGCTACGGCAAATGTAAATTCATTTCCTTTGGTTAATCCACATTTTTGCTTTTCGATAACTAAAGCCCCACCTTGTGCACTTTTTATAGCTGATGCTTCAGAAACACTAGGAACAGTCGTTACTTCAAGAACTTTTTCTGATGGGTTAGGAATTTCAATTCCTTCTAAATCTTCGGCAGTGTAGATATTGATTTTAGCATCTATGAATTTATCTTTCAAAGCTTCTAATAAAGGTTCGTCTTTCTTCAAATCTATGGTTGAAATTGAAGCGATGGAGCAAGGTGCAATCTGTTTTGCCTCACACTCCTTTACAATAAATTCAACAATACCTTCAGGATTACATTCTTTGCGACATCCCATGCCTAAGTGTAAAATAGCAGGATGATAGTAAACCACGGGTATATTTAATGATGGATACGTAAATGGAGTAACAGCAATGATAGCTTCATATTGAGTTTGATCTACTTCATCAACCGAATAAAAAACATCAACGTGTTCTGGTTTTGTACGCTCCAAATAGTTAGTACCATCTACATTACAATCAAGAATCAATGCGGTTTTTTTCTTGTTTACAAATGCAATGATTACTTGGTTGAGGCTTGGTTTGTTTGTCTTAGTAACCCAATCAAATTTCTCGCCCAAAGTGTCTAACGCCCAAAGGTTGGTGTTGTCGCTTTGTGTAGTGATGATTGGTTCAGCTCCCAATATGTTGGCCAATGTTTTAGTCAATTCATTTGCACCGCCTACATGTCCCGACAAAACAGAAATTACATTCTTTCCAGTGCTATCTATGCAGATAACGGCAGGGTCGGTGTGTTTATCTTTAATGAGTGGAGCAATGGTTCTTACACAGATACCCATCGCACCAATAAAGATAATTGAGTTGGTTTGATTGAAAACTTCTGCTACAGTATCTTGAAGAGATTCTGTGTGGATTACATTGGGTAATATGTTTTTAGAGAAGATTTCGCTTTCTCCTAAGTTCTCTTGCAAGAGTGTCGCAATTGGGTATGCCAATTCCGAAGTTAAAATGATTGCGTGTTTCATTATTTTATTGTTTTTGTAGCTTTCATTACTAATATGGGGTTGAAGGTATCAACCGTAATTGATATAGGTTCATCTAAAGTCAAATTTAGTGCTTTCGCAGCATTGAGGAAAGCATTTTGACTATCTTCTGATACGGAATTAAAGACGATGCAACCTCCCGGTTTAAGGGCAGTTACTATCTTGTCCATAAATTCAGACATTTTGCCACCATGTCCTCCAATAAAGACTGCATCAGGTTTTAATATATCCGATGCATCAGCTGCTAAAAAATCGCCGATAAAGGCTTGAATACCGGGAGTACCAAACTTTTGGCTATTCAATCTCATTAACTCTTCTCCTTCTAGTCGTTGCTCAAAAGCAAAGATTTCCAAGTGAGGAAATTGTAACTTTGCTTCGATAGAGATTGACCCTGTACAAAAACCTACATCCCACATGACCGATTTATCTCTCAAATCCATTTCACTGAGAGATAGTAGGCGTATAGGCATTTTGGTAATCATCTTATCGCGCCCATTTAATAGATGAAACTCTTTATTAGAAATTCCAAAAGGACGTTTACGCTTCGCTGTTTGTTGAAGAATGATGTTGTTTGGATATTTAAACTCTCTAGTTAGTACTTCTTGTAGTGTGAGCGTAGTTACATTTTCCTCTTCCTTATTGCCTAACAACTCGCCAACCGTCATGGTATAATTGTCATACCCATAGGCTAACATTCGTTGAGCAATTGTGTGTGGTGTATGTTTACTCTTATCGGTAAGTACTCCAATTTTTTCAGTTCCTAAAATTAAAGCTTCATCAAACTTATTCCATGGTCTACCCGTAAGTGATACGATGTGCATATCATGGTAGGGTAGTAGTAGGCGATGAGCCAAGAGCTGAAGTGAATTGAAGTAAGGATAAACAACAATTTCGTCCGTAGGAAATTCACGTTGTATGGTATTGGCCAATCCTAAAAAAAGAGGATCGCCCGATGCAAATACAACGACATTGTTGTGTTGGCTATATCGATTAAAAACGTCTTTTAGCGGGACAGTAACATCAATCCACAAACTCTCATTTGGAAGTAGGTGTTCTACAATCTGGTGGTGTCTTTTACCTCCACTAAATACGTTTCCTTTATGAATGATGTCGAGGACAGCAGGTGCGAAAAATTGCTCCTGATTGTCGTCGATTCCTATAATTGTAAACTTCATATTAGTGTATAATTACAAAGATTAATGCGAGAACTGCAATCATTAATAACTCCGATTTGAAGTTTATTCGTATTGCTTTTTGCATATCTTGTGATGTTAATTTCTTATCGTGCTGACCAATGTATGGTTTGTCTATTAATTCTCCTTGATAGATATTTGGACCACCAAATCTACAATCAATGCTATAGGCCATAGCTGCTTCAGGAAAACCTGAATTGGGGCTAAGGTGTTGTTTCCCATTGATGAAAACTTTTGAAAGGTAGCTGAGTTTACCGCTCACAATCAGCATAATGATTGCAGTAATTCGTGCAGGAATGTAATTGGCAATATCGTCTATTTTAGCTGCCATATAGCCGAAGTCTTTATATCGTTCGGTACGATAGGCAATCATTGAGTCTAATGTATTAATCATTTTATAGGCAGCCATACCCGGAAGTCCAAGTACACCAAACCAAAATAAAGGGGCAATGATTCCGTCACTTAAATTTTCCGCAAGAGTTTCTAGAGCAGCAGTTCTTATTTGTTGTTCGTTTAACGTTGAAGTATCACGTCCTACGATTCTTGCGACTTGTGTTCTTCCTTTATCTAGTGATTCGTCTACCGCTGTAAAAACATCACGAACTTCTTTGCGCAAGGTTTTCCCTGCAAGAAAAAAGTAGACGCTAAGTGTCGCAAATAGATAGTAAGCAACCATTGATGAATGGATTAAGCTAACTATAATTAGTGAAAAAAGAATAAAGACTATTGCAATTAAACCGATACTTAGAAAAGCACCTTTTACCTTTTGTCCCTCTCCTTTATTTAGTTTTTTCTCTCCCCAAGCAATTGCCTTACCAAACAAGACAATAGGGTGAAGCGAAGTATTAGGATCACCTAGAAGGCAATCAAGTAGCCAACCTCCGATTAAGGGGATGATAGATATTAAAATGTGGTAATCCATGTTTTAATTGCTTGTATAAATATATTATTTTCTTCTTCAGTTTGCGAAGCTACTCGAAAGTAGTGGGCATCTAATCCTCTAAAATTGGCTGCATCTCGTATTAAAATACCGTGTTGTTCGACCAAATAACTTTTTAGCTGTGATGCTTTGTGCCCTTTTATCTTCACCAAGAAAAAGTGAGTCTTCGTTGGGAAGACTTTAAACTCTTCAAATTGCTCTAATTCTTTTCTAAACCGATTCGTTTCTTCTAAATGGGTCGTAATATTAACTCGATTAATATGTTGCGTTAATAAATACTTTCCTGCTTCTATGGCTAGTTGATTGACGCTCCATGGCATTTTAAAACGATTGATTTTAGCAATGACGTTTTCTTGTGCAGTAATGTACCCCAATCTTAAACCCGGAATCGAGAAATGCTTAGTCATCGAATGCAGGAGTATCAAATTATGGAAACATTGAGCTTCTTGGGCTTCAAAAACATCTGCTTGGGAAAAATATTCGTAAGATTGGTCAATAATAAAGAGAGTCTTGTCGTGTTCTTGAATAATTTTCGTCAATTGTTCTTTTTCAAAGATCGTTCCTGTAGGGTTATTGGGATTACAAATCCACATCAACTCTAAATCAGTGGGAATATCATCCAATGATTGGTAAAAGGATAGGTGATGATTATTGATTGCACATGCATCTTCATATTCGCTAAAAGTAGGAATTAACACTCCCGTTCTTGCGTTTTCGAAAGCTTGTGCAATAAGATAAATAGCCTCTGTTGCACCATTGGTTACGAGTAGACTTTTGGAATCAATGCATAATTGGTCTGCAAGTGTTTGCATCAATGATTCTGCTGCAGGTTCGGGATAAGAGTGGATTGCATCTAACTTATCCTTTAAAAAATTGCGTAAAGCACTGTAATCTTGATGACGGTCAACATTGGAACTAAAGTTGTATTTAACTTGGTTCTTCTGACTGTATAAATCATCACCGTGTCCTATTATCATTTATACACCCTCCTCCATAATTTTATAGATACGTTCAATATCTACATTTGCACGGATGTGGTCGGCCAATTTATCATATTGTTGACGTTTAAACGTTTCAACATCTACAGGCTTTTCATCTAGCTTCTTTGCATAAGGAGATAGGATGTGTTCTATAACCACCGAGTTATCTAATACACCATGAATGTAAGTTCCAAAACAACGATCACTAACGTAGCAACCATCAGCTTCTCCCGTTGATGTAGTATTTGTAGGGTGTGCTTGTTCCGCATCAAGTAGGGTAGTACTTCCCATGTGAATTTCGTATCCTTTACACGAATCAGGATAGTTTAGGAAATTAAAGTCGGTTTGTTTGGTAACTTTCTCTTCTCCCATAACTGTAGATGTAGGTAATAAACCAAGTCCGGGAATTTGTTCGATATCTCCTTCCACTTGATTGGGGTCTTTAATTTCGGTTCCCATCATTTGATATCCACCGCAAATACCGACTACAGTTTTACCATTTTTATGAGCTCGGATAATACTTTGTGCTACGCCATTTTTGCGTAGTTCGTACATATCCGAAATCGTGTTTTTACTTCCCGGAATTAGAACGATATCCGCTTTCTCAATCTCTTCTGTATTATTCGAGTAGAAAAGA
>JASLDF010000101.1 GCA_030151635.1 Bacteroides sp.
ACGACATCACCTATAACCGCATTTTACGGCTAGTGAATGAGTTAGAATTTGATCGAGATATTACCTACTATCAATTTATTGATGATGATGTAAATGCAATTACATTTGGGAAAAACTCCATCGCCATTTCTAGTGGTGCACTACGAATGATGTCGGACGAAGAGATTAAAGGGGTTATTTGTCATGAATACGGACACATTGTTCACCGAGATTACTACTTCTCGCTCATAATCTTCTCACTCACATCGATGGGCAGATTCTTCATTCACATCCCTATAAAACTGTTCACTGTGTTCTCTTGGCTTGTTTCCGTAACAATCGGTGCTGTAATCAAACCGATAGGCTCTTTAATGAACACTGTTCACGATATCATACAATTTATAATTGGAATTTGCCTTACAATAATTTACGGCGTTCCTGAAATAATTGAACTAAACCTAAATAAATATGCCGAATACCGATGCGATAAGTTTGCCCTTAAATATGGGTGCGCAGAAGGCTTGTACCTCTTTTTGAGTAGGGAAGAACTGGTTAAAGCAGACAATTCGTTCGATTCGTTTTTTGCCTACTTAACAAATACGCACCCGAAAACGAAAAAGCGCATGAAACGACTTTCCAAGTTGATGAAGAAAAATAAAATCGTATACACAAGATAAATCTAGTCACAAAAAAGTCCTGCCTCAAACAAATGGGGCAGGACTTTCTCTATGTTGTAATAAGGAATGTTACTTCTTTTTAGCTTCTAGAATTTGATTTGGATTTAATAGTAAATCCACCAATTTGTGCATACATGTGCATGGATTGTAGCCCTCGTAGTTCGTGCTATTCTCTAGTTGGTGCCCTTGATAGAGAGCTTCAGCCCTTTCTGCAGCTCTATTGGGGTTGCCATAGGTAGTTAGTAGTTCATACATAGACGCACTAGCTTTGTCATATTTAAAGTCAGCTATTTTTTCACCAAGATGTTTTTCTATTATTTTAATGTAGTCCGTGCGACCAACACTAGCATCTAAATCCTGGAAATGCAACACATACCACAATTCAAATGCCTCGTTAGACCACGCACAGTTAAAATTACAATCCGTAGCCATTTTAATGGCATCATTAAAATCCTTAAAATCATCTTTATCGAACACAACCCAAACAGAATCATACTCTTTACATGATTTTTCGACCTGGTTCTTGGCTTTTTTCACTAAGGATACCGTTCCTTTTCCCTTACCCTCAACTTCAATATAGATGTTTTTTTTCGATGAAGATAGCTGTTTTAAAGCCTCTAGGTAATTGGGTTCGGAACGTTTGCCTTCACAAAAAACAATGATATTGACCCGTTGTTTCTTCGTTCCTTCTTTTCTGTCTCGCTTGTCTTTCTTTAGCGCTCTTTTTTCTTTTTTGTACTGCTCTAGTCTGTGTTTAGGTATATTGGCCATTGCAACTCTTTTTTAGTAATTCACGCTTGGAATAGCGCCATATCTGCCCTTTAGGTAATCGTTCTTGTATAACTTGTCTTTTCTTACATCAAATTCAACCAACGAATACAACTCGGTCGATTCCACACTATCTTTTTCTGTAAACCAAATCTGATCTCTTCGGAATACCTTTGGATCCAACAAGTTAATATCGTGTGTAGTAAAGATTAACTGTGCCCCTTTCTTATTTGTTTCATGATTATTGAAAAGAAGAATCAATTTCATCGTTAAAATGGGGTGTAATTTGGCATCCAACTCGTCTATAAACAGTGTTTTACCATGCAATAGGGTATCAAAGATAGGACCAGAAAACTCGATGATTTTCAACGTACCTTCCGATTCCATATCGTCTATTTTAAAGGGCTTCTGTTCGGCAACTGTGCCATCAGCATGATATACATTATGAAAAGAATTTAGGGTTAGAATCGTTTTTTGCGACATATCTTTTAGTATATCATTGCGCACCTGCTCGGGCAATCCGTTAGGGATTAAGTCCATTGAAAAAGGCGTCTTGGTTACCTTTAAAGCCTCAAAACCTAAATCCAACTCGGCAATAAAAGCTTTAATGGCTTGAGATTCTGGATTATCTTCCAATAAGGTTTTAAGTGTAACATCGGCATAGTTACTATTCTTAATTCCAGAAATAACATTGCTAGTACTAAACCACGCTAAAATAGACTTAGAAAGCTCTCCATTAAGTTGTGAAACCAAAGACAGGAAAAGTCTATTGCTAGCTGTCGCACTCTCTTTACCGACTCCTTCTTTAAAGCGTGTCTTGGAAATAGAATATTGATCTAAATCTCGATAGAATAGCTCATATTCACGTTGTGAAGACTCTTTACTATACAACCACTCTTGTAAAACGAGGGTTTCATTCGTTGTAAATCCGTATCTAAAGAGGGTCCCTTGGATAAAAAACTCAACCTCAAAGCTGGTTGGTTCATTTTTACTTTGAGCATCTAAAAGAAACGGACTATAAGGTAATGCATCATCTGGATTCAGCTTTACCGAATTTAGTAATAGATTTTTCATGGCGTTAAAACCAGAAAGTAAATTACTTTTCCCACTCGAGTTTGCTCCATAGATGGCTGCACAGGGTAGAATATCTAGTTTCTGTATCTGCGTAGTTCGTTCTTTAAATTCGGAGAGCTTTGAAGCCAACATACTGAAGACCATCTCGTCTTTAAATGAGCGATAATTCTTTAATGTAAATGTGAGAAGCATATCTATTTTATAACTTGATTGTCTTGCAATATACTCATTTTATCACTTCCGACTAAATAATATGAGATTATTTCTCATAAAATAAACACCACCAACTCATTTTTCTCTTTCTCCTGATGTTTCAGTTTCAACTTGAGACTTATCAGAATATTGGAATAGCTACGTTTTTGTAAAGTAAACCTTAGATAAAACAGACAGCACCAACTTATTTTCTCTTTCTACTGATGGTTCAGTTTCAACTTGAGACTTATTCGAGTATATAAGTAGCTACGTTTTTTGTAAAGCAAACCTTAGATAAAATAGACAGCACCAACTTATTTTCTCTTTCTACTGATGTTTCAGTTTCAACTTGAGACTTATTCGAATATAGGAATAGCTACGTTTTTGTAAAGTAAACCTTAGATAAAACAGACATCACCAACTTATTTTCTCTTTCTTCTGATGGTTCTGTCTCAACTTGAAACTTATTCGAGTATATAAATAGCTACGTTTTTTGTAAAGCAACCCTTAGATAAAACCGACAGCACCAACTTATTTTCTCTTTCTTCTGATGTTTCAGTTTCAACTTGAAACTTATTCGAGTATAGAAGTAGCTACGTTTTTGTAAAGTAAACCTTAGATAAAACAGACAGCACCAACTTATTTTCTCTTTCTTCTGATGGTTCTGTCTCAACTTGAGACTTATTCGAGTATATAAATAGCTACGTTTTTGTAAAGCAAACCTTAGATAAAACAGACATCACCAACTTATTTTCTCTTTCTACTGATGTTTCAGTTTCAACTTGAGACTTATTCGAGTATATAAATAGCTACGTTTTTTGTAAAGCAAACCTTAGATAAAATAGACATCACCAACTTATTTTCTCTTTCTTCTGATGGTTCAGTTTCAACTTGAGACTTATTCGAGTATATAAATAGCTACGTTTTTGTAAAGCAAACCTTAGATAAAACAAATACCACCAACTCATTTTTCTCTTTCTTCTGATGTTTCAGTTTCAACTTGAGACTTATTCGAGTATATAAATAGCTACGTTTTTTGTAAAGTAACCCCACACAAAAAAGTCCTGCCTCAAACAAATGGGGCAGGACTTTCTCTATGTTGTAATAACAAATGTTACTTCTTTTTAGCTTCTAGAAGATCGGGGCGCAAACGTTTGGTTCTTTCCATTGATTGCGTCATTTCCCACTCTTTAATCTTTGCCTCGTGTCCCGAAAGCAAGATGTCGGGTACTTTCCAACCTTTGTAATCTGCTGGGCGAGTATAAACGGGAGCTGCCAATAGGTTGTCCTGGAACGAGTCGGATAGTGCCGATTGCTCGTCGGAAATTACGCCTGGAATGACACGGATAATGGCATCGGCCATGGTTGCAGCTGCCAATTCGCCACCTGTCAAAACAAAATCGCCAATGCTGACTTCCTTTGTAATGAGGTGTTCACGGATGCGGTAGTCAATTCCTTTAAAATGACCACAAAGAATAATTAAGTTCTTTGCCATGGACAGGTTGTTTGCCATGGGTTGGTCAAACTGTTCGCCATCAGGAGTAGTGAAGATAATTTCATCGTAATCGCGTTCTGCTTTTAGGGCTTCAATGCAACTTTCAATGGGTTGAATCTGCATTACCATACCCGCAAAACCACCATACGGATAGTCGTCCACACGGTTGTGTTTATCGGTTGTATAGTCACGAAGATTGTGCAAATGAATCTCTGCAAGTCCTTTGTCTTGTGCTCGTTTCATAATTGAGCAGTTAAAAAAGCCCTCAATCATCTCGGGCAGTACAGTAATTATATCAATACGCATGTTAGCTTTTCCTTATTTGGGTCACGAAATATTTAATTGCAAAAGTAAGGCTTTTATTCATAGAATCGCTTATTTTTGTATGAAATCAACACCTATAAACCATCAAAATGCCCAATCTGCTTTGGCATTTCCACGTAAGACAACTTGGTTCAGGGTTTGTTTGCTCTAAACATCAGCCTAAATAAATGTTGGTGCTTAGGAATGCAAAGGTGGAGATGCTTAGTGCTTGAAAAAAAAATAAGAAGATAAATATGGATGTAAAAGCTAAAATTGAGGAGCTACGCAAAGAGCTTCACCAACACAACCACAATTACTATGTGTTGAACAATCCGACTTTGACAGATAAAGAGTTTGACGACTTGTTGCGCCATTTGCAAGAGTTGGAACTGGCTCACCCCGAATATAATGATCCCAATTCGCCTACGCAACGTGTGGGCAGTGATATTGATAAACGTTTCACACAAAAAGAACACAAATACCCCATGCTTTCGTTGGCAAATACGTACTCGGAAGAGGAGGTTAGCGAGTTTTACGATCGTGTGACTAAGGGGTTGGGGGGTGCTCCGTTTGAATTGTGTTGCGAATTGAAGTTTGATGGTAGTTCAATTTCATTGACCTACGAAAACGGACAGTTTGTTGATGCGGTTACCCGTGGTGATGGTACTCGTGGCGATGTGGTTACGGACAACGTAAAGACGATACGCACCGTTCCGTTGGTGCTTTCGGGCGATACATATCCTGCATTATTCGAGATTCGTGGTGAAATTCTACTGCCTTGGAAATCGTTCGATGCCTTGAATGAGGAGCGTGAACGTAATGAAGAGCCTCTGTTGGCAAATCCTAGAAATGCGGCATCGGGTACATTGAAACAACAAAACTCATCGGTTGTAGCCAAACGCAAACTCGATGCGTATCTTTATTATATGATTGGCGAGAACTTGCCGCACGATGGTCATTACGAAAACTTACAAGAGGCTGCAAAATGGGGCTTCAAGGTTTCGGAAGATGCACGTAAATGCAAAACTTTGCAGGAGGTGTTCGATTTTATTCATCATTGGGATGTGGCTCGTAAAGACCTGCCTGTTGCTACAGATGGAATTGTGTTGAAAGTAAACAGCATTCGTCAGCAAGAGGAATTGGGATATACGGCTAAATCGCCTCGTTGGGCCATTGCCTACAAGTTTCAAGCTGAAAAGCAGTGTACAAAATTAGAAGAAGTAACCTACCAAGTGGGACGTACGGGTGCAATTACGCCTGTTGCCAATTTGGAAGCGGTGCACCTTTCGGGAACCGTGGTGAAACGTGCTTCGCTGCACAATGAAGACATCATCAACAGCCTTGATTTGCACATTGGCGACATGGTTTACGTGGAAAAAGGGGGCGAAATTATTCCTAAAATAACCGATGTTAATCTTGAGGCAAGGGAGAACAATCCAGAGCTTGGGCCTAAGGTCGAATTTATTAAGGTTTGTCCCGAGTGTGGCACTGAGCTGATTCGTTACGAGGGTGAAGCTGCCCACTATTGTCCAAATGTTACGGGTTGTCCTACACAGATTAAAGGACGTATTGTGCACTTTATTGGTCGCCGTGCCATGAATATTGATGGACTTGGTCCGGAAACCATCGACCTGTTTTATAAGGAGGGATTGCTGCACAACGTTGCCGACCTTTACAAATTATCGAAAGAGAACCTGCAAGGTCTGGATCGTATTGGCGACAAGACGGTGAACAAGATTTTGACGGAGTTGGAAGAGAGTAAGAAGGTGCCATTTGCACGTGCTTTGTTTGCGCTAGGTATTCGCTTTGTGGGCGAAACGGTTGCAAAGAAACTGGCAAAGGCATTTACTTCTGTTGAGGAGTTGGCAAATGCTAACCTTGAGCAGTTGGTTGCTGTCGATGAGATTGGCGAAAAGATTGCAGCTAGTATTTTGGAATACTTCGGCAAGGAGGAGAACCGTGAAATGGTGAAAGA
>JASLDF010000122.1 GCA_030151635.1 Bacteroides sp.
TAGGTAAGATTATATGTAAAAAAGAAAGGCTAGAAGTGTTACACTTCTAGCCTTTGATATGTTATATTGTGAAGTAAATTACTTCTTCTCTTTTGGAGTTTGTAATGCTTCAAAAATCAATTTTTCTAACTCTTCAGCAAGTTCAGGGTTATCTACAACTAATTTTTTAGCAGCATCTCTACCTTGACCAAGTTTGGTTTCGTTGTAGCTGTACCAAGAACCACTTTTCTTAATGATTCCAAATTCAGCACCAAGATCAACGATTTCACCAGCACGAGAAATACCTTCACCGAACATAATGTCGAATTCAGCTTTTCTAAAAGGAGGAGCTACTTTGTTTTTTACAACTTTTACCCTTGTTTGGTTACCCATAACATCTTCTCCATCTTTAATTTGTTGACCACGACGGATGTCAAGTCTAACAGATGAATAGAATTTAAGTGCATTACCACCAGTAGTTGTTTCAGGACTACCAAACATAACACCAATCTTCTCACGAAGTTGGTTAATGAAAATACAAGTAGTTCCAGTCTTACTAACAGCCGAAGTTAATTTACGCAGAGCTTGAGACATAAGTCGAGCTTGTAGCCCTACTTTGTTTTCCCCCATTTCACCCTCAATTTCAGCTTTAGGAGTCAACGCAGCAACCGAGTCAATCACAATAATATCAACAGCAGAAGAACGAATAAGTTGTTCTGCAATTTCAAGTGCTTGTTCACCATTGTCAGGTTGAGAAATCCATAGGTTGTCAACATCAACACCAAGTTTAGCTGCATAGAATCTGTCGAAAGCATGCTCTGCATCAATAAATGCAGCAATTCCTCCTTTTTTCTGTGCTTCTGCCATAGCATGGATAGCGAGTGTTGTTTTACCAGAAGATTCAGGTCCGTAGATTTCGATAATTCTACCTTTAGGATATCCACCAACTCCAAGTGCAGAATTCAGTGCGATAGATCCAGTAGGAATAACCTCAATATCTTCGATTACTTCATCTCCTAATTTCATGACTGAGCCTTTACCGTAGTTCTTCTCAATCTTATCCATAGCAACTTGCAAAGCTTTAAGCTTGTCGCTCATGCCTGCGTTGCCATCTAGGTTTAGTTCGTCTTTTTTAGCCATATTATTTAATCGTATTCAGTATTTGTTCAGCATGAATTTTAGTTTTCACCGCTTTGGAATCAATGATTCGTTCAACAATACCTTCTTCATTTATAATGAAAGTCGTACGAAATGTACCCATATAGGTACGTCCGTAGTTCTTTTTTTCTCCATATACACCGTAAGCTTCAACAAGTTTTTTGTCCGCATCAGCTATAAGAGGAAATGGAATACTGTTTTTTTCAATAAAACGTTGATGACTCTTCTCGTTATCAATACTAGCACCAATTACTTCATAGCCTTGTTTACGTAGCTCTTCATAATTGTCTCTTAAATTACAAGCTTGAGTTGTACATCCGGGAGTACTATCTTTCGGATAAAAGTATAAAACAACCTTTTTCCCTTTGTAGTCATTTAGATTGATGTCTTCCCCTTTTTCGTTTTTACCCAATAAATTGGGTGCTATATCTCCTACTTGAATCATAACTCTAGGTCAATATCATGTAGTTCATGCCAAGGTAAACCTTGTTTATTCAATAGTTCCATGAATGGATCTGGATTGAATTGTTCTACGTTATACACACCAGCTTCTTTCCATTGTCCTGTTAAAAACATGATTGCTCCAATTGTAGCAGGAACACCGGTTGTGTAACTAACACCTTGCATACCAGTTTCTTTATATGCAGCTTCGTGGCTACAATTATTATAAACATAGTATGTTTTTTCTTTTCCGTCTTTAAGACCTTTAATTCGGCAACCAATAGAAGTTTGGCCCGTATAGTTTTCGCCTAATTCTTGAGGATTTGGAAGTACCGCTTTCAAAAATTGAATTGGAACGATTTCTTGTCCGTTGTAGTTAATAGGCTTAATACTTGCCATGCCAATATTTTGGATTACTCGAAGGTGTGTCAAATATTCTTGACCAAATGTCATCCAGAAACGTGCACGTTTAATAGTTGGATAATGTTTAACCAATGACTCCAATTCTTCATGATAAAGCAGGTATGAGTCTTTAGGACCAACTTCAGGATAGTTGATTACTTTCTTTTGAGAAAGAGGCTCTGTTTCTACCCATTTACCATTTTCGTAGAATTTACCTTTTTGAGTAATCTCACGGATATTGATTTCAGGATTAAAATTGGTAGCAAATGCTTTGTGGTGGTCACCAGCATTACAGTCAACAATATCCAAATATTGGATTTCGTCAAAGTGATGTTTAGCCGCGTATGCAGTATAAACACCAGTAACACCTGGGTCAAAACCACAACCAAGAATTGCAGTTAAACCAGCTTTTTTAAATCTATCGTGATAAGCCCATTGCCAGCTATATTGATATTTAGCTTCATCAAGAGGCTCATAGTTTGCAGTATCCAAATAATTCACACCAGCCTCTAAACAAGCATCCATAATGGTTAAGTCTTGATAAGGAAGTGCCACGTTAATAACGATGTCGGGTTTGAAAGAATTAAATAAACTAACTAACTCGGCTACATTATCAGCGTCAACTTTGGCTGTTTTGATATTAGGATTACCAATTGCTTTTACAATATCGTCACATTTTGATTGAGTACGACTTGCAAGCATGATGTCAGTGAAAATATCGGCATTTTGTGCCACTTTGTGTGCTACTACGGTTCCTACACCGCCAGCACCGATGATTAGGACTCTACCCATTCTTTTACGATTGTTTTAAGGGTTATATAAAGTGATATTATTAAGAACAAATATACTAGTAATTTTCCATTTTTCGATGATAATATACGAGTTCCTTTTTTGTAGGTGGTTTTTGATAAATACTAGCAGTTTTTGTAAACATATCTTAATTTAAAATGTTGTTTATTTTGAATTATTTTTATCGAAATCTTGTAAAAAGTCGTAGTTTAGTGCCTAGATATAGAAACCTATAACTTTGACCGATGCTTGAATAGGCTTTATTGCAATGTTTTAGCATAAAAGTTATGTAAAAATTAAAACATATGAGAAAAACTTTCTTTACAATGTGCCTTATGGCCGTAGCTATGTTTAGTATGCAATCATGTAAATCATCAAAAGTCGTTGCTACTCCTTCTGTCGATTTGGCTGGAGAGTGGGAAATTATTGAAATTTATGGCTCGTCAGTAGTACCTGCAGAGCACCAACCATTTCCTTTTATTGGATTCAACCTTAGTGAAGCTCGTTTCTATGGAAGCAGTGGTTGTAACCGAATGATGGGAGAAGTGAATTTAGGAGAAAAAGCGAATGCTTTATCTTTTGGTAAAATCGCTGGGACAATGATGATGTGTCCTAATATGGATATAGAACAAAGTGTACTAAGAATGCTTGAAAATGTTAAGAGTTACAAGGGTATCAGTGAAACTGAAATTGAACTTTTAGGTTCAAAGAAGAACCCTATCGCTATTCTTAAAATGAAAGACAATGTAATTGTTGACGAAAACTTGACTAGTAAATGGCAAGTTAATAGTTTTGCAGACAAAGACAAAGATCTTCTTTTAGCTAAAGGAAACGCACCTTATATTGATATTGATGTTGAAGCTAAATCTGTGACAGGATTTGCAGGTTGCAACAGAATCAATGGTGTTGCTAACTTTGGTGCTGGAGAATTGCAATCTGTATCATTCTCAAAAATGGCTGTAACAAGAATGATGTGCGAGAATATCGCAGTTGAAACCGCTTTCTTGAAAGTGTTGAATGAAGCTGCTACTTATAAAATAAGTAACGATCATTCAGAATTAGTTCTTTATGATAAAGAGGGCAGAAGAATTATTGAGTTTATGAATGTAGGCGAGTAAATAAATCTCTTGAAAAATATTAAATAGGTCTGTTGATAATTCAGCAGACCTATTTTCTTTTTAGCATAATCCATAATACAATAGGAGCTCCGAATAATGATGTGACGGCATTGATTGGTAATGCCGAGTTTAACCAAGGTAATTGAGAAACAATATCGCAAGCCATAAGGATACTAGCACCTAAAAGAATAGATGCAGGTAAAATTATACGATGGTTTGATGTCTTAAAAATTCCTCGGGCAATGTGGGGCATTGTGATACCTATAAAGCCTATGGGACCTGTAAATGCTGTTGCAGTTCCAGTTAAAATTGCCGTTAGTAGGATGATGAAAAAACGTGTCTGTTTCACATGGATACCAACACCTTGTGCATAATCAGTTCCTAGCAAAAAGACATTCAATTGTTTAATAATAAATGTGGATGCAAATAGAGTTATAAGTAGAATAGGGATGAGTACTTGTAATTGTGTCCACCCTGGTGCCGATAAACTACCAAAGGTCCATGTGATAAATAACTTTAAGGTATCTGGATTACTGATATTTTGTAGGATGCTAACAATAGAACTGGTGAAATATCCAAACATTACTCCTACAATTAAAAGGGATACCGAATTTTTTATGCGAGTAGATACCAATATAACGAGTAGAAGAATTGAAACAGCACCTAAAATAGCAGCTAATATTTGTGCCGATCCTCCCATTAGGCTACTAACAGAAAAACCTCCAAGAGTGAGTAGGGCAACTCCTAAACTAGCTCCTGAATTAATGCCCAATACATCTGGGCCTGCCAATGGATTTTTAAACAGAGTTTGCATTAAAAGACCAGACGCAGCTAACGATGCTCCGACAAATATAGCTGTTAACGCTTTGGGTAACCGATGGTTTACAATAATTTCATAATATATAGTATCATCAACAGATGTGATGCTTTGCCATAACTCCGAGAATGGAATAACGACACTCCCCAAGAGAATATCACCTATAAAAGCAATACTACACAATGCGATTAAAAGTAAAAACTTAGAACTATTTGTCATGTTAGTCTAGTTTCTTTAAGAATGAAAACTCATATTCAGTCATTAATTCTGGATGTGCAGCTTTAATCAAGTCTTTTAAAATTAAATCAGGTCTAGCCACTCCCATTTCCCAATAATCATTGCCTCCTCTAGAATTACTTCTATTATTGTTATTATAGACGTTTTTTGTTTTGTATGCTTCAAACAGACGGTACTTGTCGTTCGATTCAATCAATTCAGAAAGTGTGTTTGCTTGTACATTAACCCATACTTTAGCAGAGTTAAAATAGATTAAAGCCTCTTCTATAGTAACGGGTATGCTACCGTGGTTTTTAGTGTCCTCTTTGTAGTAATAGTCAGTTTTAGCTGCCTTAAACAGCTCTGCGTTGTAGCTTTGTCCTGCAGGCATAGACCAAGTACCTCTAAAGTCTTGTCCTGAAAGAATAGTAGGACACTCCGATACATTGCTTGCTAGTAACTCAGCTTCTTCGTAATTGGTTACAATTGTGTTAAAAATACAATCAGCCTCTTCATCTTTGTCATAGAAAGCTGCAATAAACTTAATCCACTCTGCACGGCCCAAAATAGAAGGTTCTTGCCACTCAATATTGAAAATAGGAGTCAGCTTAAAGCGAGTGAAATTATCTGCTTCCGCTTGATCGCCACTAAAGGATGTTGTAAATACAACTTCGGGTTTAGTCAGAATCAATTGCTCCATATTGAGGTTATAAGAATCGCCTACATCCTTAATTGAGCCCTCTTGAACCCCTGCCAAAATAACCTCGTTATACACATAATCTGTATTGCAGGTTGCCGTAACCGTATTCAATACCCCAAGAAGCTCCATAAAGCCTAAATATGTGGCAGAGTTTACCATAACCTTATTAATAGGTGTTTTTATTTTTATACCATCAGTAGGTGTTTCTACTGTCATATCTTTCACCAAATAATAGGTTGAATGTGTCTTATAGTCATTCCAAGGGTTATAAACTGTCAGCTTTTTGTAGTTTTTGTCAGTAGAATCTACTGAAAACCCCTTTGCATAACGTATGGCATCGTCTTTGTTTATTACTTCTTGACTTTGCTTGTTATTGCAGCTTACTGTAGTGATGAGAATGTTTAAAAAGAAAAGATATTTGATAAACTTGTTCATATGTGTTTTGCTTTTTCAATTAAACAAAGATATGAAAATATGTAGATGTCTCCTTATTCTTGATTATTGAATATATAGACAACTTGATTTGAAGAGTATGACACAAATACTAAATAAAGCTGTCAAATCGTCAGCAACGATAAGTTTGATAGCAAGATTTAAATTGTGGCACAATGTTTGTTTTATTATCAGTGTTGGTAAACAAACCAACATATTAAATTGAATAACAATTAAAAATATAAATATATTATGGGAAAAATTATAGGTATTGACTTAGGTACTACAAACTCTTGCGTTTCGGTATTCGAAGGTAACGAGCCAGTAGTAATTTCAAATAGTGAAGGTAAAAGAACAACTCCATCTGTTATTGCTTTCTTGAAAGA
>JASLDF010000142.1 GCA_030151635.1 Bacteroides sp.
CGTAAATATGAAGAAACAAATTGTCGTTTTATCTGGTGCTGGAGTTAGTGCAGAGAGTGGTATCGCTACCTTCCGAGATTCAGGAGGCCTATGGGATCAATATAAAGTAGAAGATGTGGCTACCCCAGAAGGATACCAACGAAATCCCAAACTTGTATTGGACTTTTATAACATCAGAAGAAAAGAGTTATTAAATACAGAGCCCAATCAAGCACACCGATTATTGGCTGATTTAGAGAAAGATTACTACGTAAGTATAATCACTCAAAACGTTGATAATTTACATGAAAGAGCGGGCAGTACACAAGTAACACATTTACATGGAGAGCTAATGAAAGGGTGCTCTTCAGACTACCCAAATCGAAAAGATTGCATTGTGGAAATCGACGCTAAAAACCCCGTAATCAATTTAGGAGATAAAGCGAAAGATGGTTCACAACTTCGCCCATTTATCGTCTGGTTTGGCGAAGGCGTTCCTGAAATTGAAACTGCGAGTGAAATTGTGGCTAAAGCGGATATCCTACTTATTGTGGGGACATCGTTGAATGTTTATCCTGCTGCTGGATTATTAAACTATGCACGTAGAACTGTCCCGATTTTCCTTATCGACCCAAAACCGGTTCAAGTGAGTGGACATAGACAAGTGGAACAGATTGTAGAGAAAGCTTCCATAGGTATGAAAAAATTTATTGAACGCATAAATACCCTTTAGACCTACTTTTTCAACAAATGACGCAGTGCAAACCAAAGATGTAAAGCTGCTGTGGTGATTTTTCCATAGTGGCTTTCCATTATTTGATAACGCTCTTTCAATGATGCCTTATGATTGCGAGTAGTCACCCCCTCATTTAAATATTTAATTAATGTAGTATTGGTATTGTGTGTTAATATACTCTTTTTTAAGATACGAATACACCAATCAAAATCGGATGAGAATCGATAATTTAAGTCATATAAAGGAACTAACTCTCGTTTTGGCATAAATGCCTGATGACAAACTAACATACCTTGCTTAAAGCTTTTCCATGTAAGTTGCTGGGGAGGTGATAACCTGCGCATTCGTAAAAAAGATCCCTTATCATCAACTAAAGCTGTATCTCCATAAATGACGTCTGGATCTGTTCCTTTTAATCCATCTACAACGTCTTGAAGAGTGGTCGAAGAGTAGAACATATCACCAGCATTTAGAAAACATAAATAGTTGCCTGTTGCCAATTTAATTCCCTTATTCATAGCGTCATAAAGACCTTTATCTGGTTCACTAATCTGCTTAGAAACAATGGACCTAAATTTATCGACAATATAAAGCGTTCCATCTGTTGATTTTCCATCAATAATGATGTATTCAATATGAGTGTAACTTTGTTCACTAACAGAGTTTAGTGTTCGCTCAATCTCTTTTTCAGCATTGAAACAGATGGTAATAATTGAAAATCGGGGTTGTTTACTAGTAATATGGGTCATTCTAAAATACTATTGTATAAAGAGATATACTGCTGAGCAATTTCTCGCTCACTATATGATGATTGGACCTTACGTCTACATTCATCACTCAACTCATTATCTTTATTATTCTCTAATAGCCACACCAAGCCTTTAGCAAAGTCTTCTTCCGACTTGTAATGCGCTACATAACCATTGTGTAAGTGATCTATTATTTCAGGGATTCCTCCAATGTTAAAACCTATTGCAGGAATTCCGCAAGACATGCATTCAATAATTGTATTTGGTAAATTTTCTTCTAATGATGGTGTTGCATATACATCAACAGCACTATAGAGTTCGATGATCGATTGATCACCACTTAAATACCCCATATTAAATGTAGGGAAATCAAATAACTCTGTTAACTTTTCAGTTTCTTTACCATATAGAACAATCCCAATTTTCTCGGAAGTCTGTTGTTTTAGCAGTTTGCAAGCAGCAATAAAATAGTCTATACCTTTGCGTTTATCCGTACTTTTGGCTGCCCCAAATAGTATCAATTTCAAGTCGGAAGGTAAATTCATTTTCTTTCGAACAGACATTCTATCAAGAGGTTTAAATAGATTCGTATCTATCGGATTTGGAATAGATAAAATGTTTTTATTCTTCGTTAAAGCACTTTGACGAGCTAAATCAGTAAGCCATAAACTACAACCCACAAAGCTGACATTTGCATCTTTATATAGTTTTTTCTTCTTTTCAAAAATACTATATGCGAGATCCTTATTCTTTGAGCGAAGCATGAAAGGGCAGTTACTACAATGCACCATGTACTTTTCACATGTTCTAGCATGGTGGCAAATACCTGTTATTGGCCACATATCATGAAGTGTCCATACAATGGGTTTACCTGACGACAATATTTTTTTAAGACTTTTAATTGACAAGAAGCCTTGATTGATCCAATGTATATGAATAATATCAGCATCTAGAAACTCTGGAAGATTGGTAATATCGAATCCAGTATTAGCAATAGAAACTGCAAATAAATTTTTTCGTCTAAATAGGTTTGATTGCCAAATGCGCAGACGCTCTGTAATAAACTTAAAGGCGATTCGGTTCGATTGACGAACACTTACCACATTGACATCATCAGTACTGCGATCTCGAACCAACATCGTCGCATCGATTTGATTTTTATTTAATGCACCTAAAAGCCTTTTTGCGGCGATAGCAGCACCTCCAAACTTCTCCGAAGTATTTAAAAACAAAACATTCATAGTCAAGATTCTTTTAGAGATTAAAAATTCTTTTTAAACGTCTGATACCCTTAGCAAAAACACTATTTGTTTTTCTGTAATATTGAGCCAAAATAGTTCTGGCTTCTTTGTTTTCCTCTATAGAACTTAATTTTTCTACCTTAAGCGCTTTTAAGTATAGATTTGAATCGTAAATTGACTGTCCACCACAGTGCGTTCCACTACCATCAAAGCCATTATTCTGAACTAATGAACGCCCAACGTTAAGCGATAATATATTAGCTAGAAACAGACTAGCATTCCATCGTATAGCCCAAGAGTTATTTAGCCCTTTCGTCTGCTTAATCAACATTTTAGTATATGGATAAGCTCCATCAAAGTCAAACTCTTTTGACCGACCACTTTCTTTTAATTTTTTAAGCAATGCATTGCCATCTTTTTGGAAGTGTTTCCATGCCCTATCCCATGTAGCCCATCCCCAACTACCTGTCCACTTTATCAAGTATGTGTCTGGGAGTTTTTTATTATTAGTAAAATCACAAGCTTGGATATGACCTACACCGTCTTCTGTTTCATAAACATCCAATGCATCATTCATGAATTGAAGAAAATAAGGAGCTACAATTAAATCATCTTCTAGTACAATGACTCTCCCATATTTATTTATAACATCTGATACGCCTGCAATGATATTACTAGCTAACCCCCAATTGGTGTCACGCTCAACGATAGTAATTTCTCTAAATCCCTTTACAGAGTGAAGATATGAACGTGTAGCTTTTACCTCAACAGCAGTAGCCTCATCGACCCAACCATCCGAAAATATATATAAATGAGACAAAGGAGCCTCTTCATTCTTTAACAATGAAGTTATGACGTCTTGCGTATGAAGAGGTCTATTATATGTAAAAAGTAAAATAGGAGCTAGAACTCGACTCATTTCATGTCTCTTTTAAAGATAATTCGCTTTAACTGATAAATAGTTTCAGTTAATATACTAAACTTACCAAAAAAAAGTATAGTAAAGTATAAAACAGTCACTAATATTACTTTAAGTGAAAGGAGTAGATAAATATTATTGATACTTACTACGGTAAGATTGGTAATGGCTATTACAATACAAGTTATCAAGGCATAAGGAAGAACCTCTCTTAATAGTTTTAGCAACGATATTGAGATGATTCTTTGGGCAAAATAATACCATACAAAGAACCAAACAAATTGCAAAACAACAAAACTAGCAATCATCGATTTAATGCCGAATGGATAAAGAAATAATGCACAAATAAGCTGCAAAGCAACTAAAGCAATACTATTCCACATGTATATACTCGATTTTCCCGTACTGATGATCAAATTGCTCATCAAGTTATTTAAAGGTAAGAATGTCCCTCCAAGACAAAGAATACTCAATAAGCTTGCGCTAAAAGACCATTTGTCCGTTAATAAAATTTCAATAAACTCTGGAGCAACAAAAGCTAAACCTAACAAGGCTGGAAAAGTAATAAATGCCGTAAATCTCATCATTTTGAGAAACACTTGTTCTTTAAGAGTTTTGTCATCGTTTACATTTTTAAAAAGAGGTTGAGCCACTCCTTGAATCATCTCTGTAATAACAGAGCTCCCCATTAAATTCCATTTATTGGCTTGAGTAAAATACCCAACTTCTTTCTTGCTAAAAAGTCTTCCTAAAATAATATTGAAAATATGATTATTTAAGTGGATGCAAATTTTAGTAATCAATATTTTATAACTGAAACTAAACATTTCTTTAATTGGTGCAAATGAAAATTCTAGTGTAGGTTTCCACTTAGTAAAATACCCAAACAACAAATTAGTACAAATAATATATGCTAAATGCTGGCAAGCAAGTCCCCAATAGGCATATCCTTGATATGCCAATGTAACTCCTACTATACCCGAAACAAACAAACCCGTAATCATAGATATGGCCCGTTCCTTTACCATCATGTGCTTAAAAAGGTATGCATTATGAGCTGTGCCTAAACTAGAAAAAACAAAACCTAAAAATAAAAAACGGGATAAAGCTACAAGGTTCGGACTATTAAAAAAACTCGCGATAAAGGGAGCACAAAAGAATAATATTATATACAAGAATACTCCTATAAAGCTACTACACCAAAAGATAGAGTTGAAATCTCTATGTGTTGCATTCTTTTTATTCGTGACTGCTTGTGTAAAGCCACTTTCTTGAAGAGTGGTGGCAATCAGTGTGAAGATGGTTAACACACCTATTGTTCCATAATCTTCAACATTGAGAATCCGACTAAGCCAAACACCAAAAACTAGATTTAGCAATTGTTGAGTAACATTGCTAAACCCACCCCAAACAAGGCCTCGGGCAGTTTTGTCTTTTAAGTTATTGGCGTTTCCCATAGATATTGAAAAGCCCAAACTTCAACTCGTGAAGTTTGGGCTTTAAATTATTTTTTATCTGCTTATTTTACTTCACTACCTGGTTTAAGCATTCCCATAGGTGTGATTAATGAAAGTGTTCCATCATGTCCTTCGGCAGATAGAATCATGCCTTCAGAGATAATACCTTTAAGTTTACGAGGAGCAAAGTTTGCAATAAAGCATACTTGTTTTCCAACCAATTCTTCTGGCTTGTAGAACTTAGCAATACCCGAAACAATAGTTCTTGTTTCAAGACCATCTTCTATTTTAAATTGAAGCAGTTTATCAGCTTTAGGCACTTTTGTACATTCAAGTACTGTACCCACACGAATATCTAATTTACTCCAGTCTTCGAAAGAAATCTCTTCACGAATAGGATTTGCTTTATAATTATTTTCTTCGTTCTCTTTTCTGATATTTTCCAATCTATCCAATTGTTTTTGGATAGTTTCATCCTCAATCTTCTCAAACAGAAGACTAGGTTTATTCAATTGATGGCCAGTTTCAAGCAAGTTGATGCTTCCTAAGCTATTCCAATCAAAAGAATTAATATTCATCATCTCTCTGAGTTTAGCAGAACTAAAAGGTAGGAAAGGTTCAAATGCAATGGCTAAGTTTGCTACTAACTGCAAACTTATATTTAAAATTGTACCTACACGTTCCATGTCTGTTTTAGCAACTTTCCATGGTTCTGTATCTGCTAGGTATTTATTGCCAATACGCGCAATATTCATCGCTTCTTTCAAAGCTTCTCTAAACTTAAAGTGATTTAAAAGGTTTTCCAATCGACTTTGAACTTCCTTAAAGCTTTCTATAATTTCATTATCATAAGTTTCAAGTGTACTTCTTGCAGGAACCTTACCATCAAAATATTTACTTGTTAAAACAAGAGCTCTGTTCACAAAGTTTCCATAGACTGCAACTAACTCATTGTTATTTCTAGCTTGGAAATCATTCCAAGTAAAATCATTATCTTTAGTTTCAGGTGCATTGGCGGTCAATACATAACGTAGAACGTCTTGTTGTCCTGGGAAGTCAACCAAATACTCGTGTAACCACACAGCCCAATTCCTTGAAGTTGATATTTTATCTCCTTCAAGATTTAAGAACTCATTACTTGGCACATTATCTGGTAAAATATAGCTACCTTCTGCTTTTAACATTGCAGGGAAAACAATACAGTGGAATACAATATTATCCTTACCTATAAAGTGAACTAGACGAGTATCTTCATCTTTCCACCATTTTTCCCAATCGTTTGGCAGCAATTCTTTTGTGTTTGAAATATAACCGATAGGAGCATCAAACCATACATAAAGAACTTTACCATCTGCACCTTCTACCGGTACAGGAATACCCCAATTCAAATCACGGCTCACTGCTCTAGGATGTAATCCCATATCTAACCAGCTTTTACATTGGCCATATACGTTTGGTCTCCACTCTTTGTGCGATTCTAGAATCCAATCTTTCAACCAGGGTTCGTGCTTATCTAGTGGAAGATACCAATGCTTGGTCTCCTTCATCACAGGTGCAGCACCTGAAATTGTACTTTTGGGGTTAATTAAATCTGTTGGATTTAATGATGTTCCACATTTCTCGCATTGGTCGCCATAAGCACCCTCAGCATGACAATGGGGACATTCTCCAGTGATGTAACGATCTGCCAAGAATGTTTCAGCCGACTCGTCATAATATTGTTCTGATGTTTGTTCTACGAATTCACCTTTATCATATAGCTTTCTAAAGAAGTCTGAAGCAGTTTCTTTGTGTACATCAGAAGTTGTTCTTCCATATACATCAAAAGAGATTCCAAACTCTTTAAATGATTCCTTGATGATTCCATGAAATCTATCAACCACATCCTGCGGAGTAACACCCTCTTTTTTAGCTCGGATAGTAATTGGCACTCCATGCTCATCAGAGCCTCCAATAAAAATAACATCCTCTTTTTTAAGTCTTAGGTATCTTACATAAATATCTGCAGGAATGTAAACACCAGCCATGTGTCCGATATGAACAGGACCATTAGCATATGGCAAAGCCGATGTTACAGTGGTTCTTTTAAATTTCTTTTCCATTCTATTGCTATATAATTGTCTAAAATGTTTTGTAGATTACAAAGATAACGACTTTTCACTCCAATCCATTAAATTAACACATTTTCTAATGATGAGAGCTTACTATTTAGACCTATCGTGCCCAATTTTCACGATCTAGATTTCGATAATTAATTGCTTCAGCAAGATGTTTCGATTCAATATTCACAGATCCGTCTAAATCGGCAATTGTTCGAGATACTTTTACGATACGATCATATGCCCTAGCAGACAAATTCAATTTTTCCATAGCCGTTTTCAACAACTTCAAGCTCTCTGGTTTTAGCTGTGCATACGTTTTAATTAGACGAGCATTCATTTGGGCATTACAGAATATCTCTGTTTCATCTTTATATCGTTCTTCTTGAACGAGCCGAGCATTTAAAACTCTTTGTTGAATATCAATACTGGCTTCCGATGGTTTTGGATTACTTATTTCGTCAAACGATACAGGCACAATCTCAACCTGAATATCTATTCGGTCAAGCAATGGTCCGGACACTTTATTCAAATACTTTTGCACCTGACCAGGATTACAGACACATGCTTTAGTTGGGTGGTTATAATAACCACAAGGGCACGGATTCATCGAAGCTATCAGCATAAAACTTGAAGGATATTCCACACTACAACGAACTCTTGAGATTGTAATTTTTCGGTCTTCCAGAGGCTGCCTCAACACCTCTAACACATTACGACTAAACTCTGGTAACTCATCTAAGAAAAGCACGCCATGATGAGAAAGACTTATTTCACCAGGCTGTGGATAGCTTCCCCCTCCTGCCATCGCAACCATGGAAGTACTATGATGTGGAGAACGAAAAGGACGTTTACTGATCAAAGAAGTATTCTTCTCCAACTTACCTGCCACGGAATGGATTTTAGTCGTTTCCAAGCTTTCACCCAGTGATAATGGTGGTAAGATAGAAGGCAGTCTTTTAGCCATCATAGACTTTCCACTCCCAGGTGGACCAACCATAATTAGATTATGTCCTCCAGCAGCAGAAACTTCTAAGGCACGCTTCACACTATTTTGACCTTTAACTTCGGAGAAATCAAAGTCAAATAATGATTGACTTTTGTAAAACTCATCTCGTGTGTTTAATATAGTTGGTTCTAATGTTCGATCACCTTGAAAAAACTCAATTACTTCTGATATGTGACTTACACCATAGACCTTAAGTTTATTAACCACCGCTGCCTCTTTGGCATTCTGTTTGGGTAAAATAAAGCCTTCAAACCCTTCTTCACGAGCTTTTATAGCCATAGGTAAAGCACCTTTAATAGGTTGAATAGTGCCATCTAGACTAAGTTCGCCCATGATTAAGTATTTTTCGATGACATCTACACCCAAGCCTTTCGTTGATGCAAGCATCCCTATTGCCAAAGGTAAATCATAGGCAGAACCTTCTTTACGCAAATCGGCAGGAGCCATATTTACAACAATTTGCTTCGTTGGAAGTTTGTATCCAGTGACTTCTAATGCAGATAGAATACGCTGATGACTTTCTTTAACAGCTGAGTCGGGAAGGCCTACTAGATAAAACAAGCAGCCACGGGTACTATTGACTTCAATAGTAATCAATATGGCGTCAACTCCCTGAACAGTTGCACCATAAGTCTTAATTAACATGTATAAAGGGTTTAGATTAAAAATGGATAGAAAGGTCTTACTTTTTCACCTTATCCTCTTTGTATAATTGTACTAATTTATTTTCTAGCGAGTCAACAGAAGTTGATCTCCACACAATTTCGTTTTTCTTATTCATAAGAAAATAAGTAGGTAGCTCTATTACTCCATATCTATCCGCAACAGTAGCTTCAAGTCCAGAGGTATCATATAAGTGCTCCCAGTTTAACTTATTTACTTTAATATAGCTTTTCAAAGCCGTAGTATCGTTTTCAAGAGCTACACTTAGCATCTTAAAATCTTTATTCGGATTGTATTTTTTATAAATTCGATTCAAAACTGTATTATCATCCTTAGTTTGCTCGTTCCACGAAGTCCAAAAATACATTAATACAATCTTATTTTTAATTTGTTGTAAATCTACGCTCTTGTTATCCTTAACTTTCTTTAGATTAAAGTAGAGTGCCGAGTTTCCTATTTTAGCTTTAGAAGCCTTATTTACATTTACCAGTAGCTCTTCCAAATAGTATTTATCCTGAACAACACCAGGCAAAGCCTCAATCACATCTCTCACATCACCAATTGGAACATCTGGATTGTCGATAAGAAATTGGTTAAAAAGATAATAGGCATGCAAACTAAATGGATTCGTTTCTATGTAGTCAGTAATTATATGAAGGCTATCATTACTCGCTGCATATTTTGTCATTAACTCATTGTACATGGCATGCTCTGCATTTCCGATAACATCATATAGTATTGAATCTTTCTTAATAACCTTCAATGTATCTCCCGGATGAAGAAAGAGAGGATATTCCCTATTCTCAATCGACAAATAAGCCATTAGCTCACCATCAACATTGATTGTTTTAGCAAAATTACCATTTTCAACAAAAATCGAATCAAATAGATTATGCTTCATATCGTCACTATAGACAAGAATGGTATCATTCATACCTACATCCAACTTCCCAGTGATGCTAGCTGTTGAAGGAGCTTTAACTTCTTTATGTTGACAACTCATCCCAAAGGTGAGAAGTAATATTATAAGTGCTACGTTTTTAAGGGCTTTCATATAAAATACATTTCTTTCTACGAAGATACATAATCTAAAATAAATAAAAAGGCGTTGCAGTAATTAAACTACAACGCCTTTTTTATATTTAAATAGCCATTAGGCTATAATCCATTATTTGTCTTTTCTCTTCAATAATTGGAATGCTACTGGAGCAGCAATAAATAGTGAAGATAATGTACCAAAGAATACACCTAGAATCATCGCGAACGAGAAGCTTCTGATTGAATCACCACCTAAAATTAGGATACAGAATAGTACGATTAATGTACTTAGTGATGTATTGATTGTACGGTTTAATGTAGTGTTTAGTGAGTCGTTAAAGATTTGGAATTTATCACGTTTTGGATATAGACCAAAGAACTCTCTTACACGGTCAAAGATAACCACCTTGTCATTGATAGAGTAACCAATCGCAGTCAAAATCGCACCTATAAAGGTTTGATCAATCTCAAGAGAGAATGGCATCCAACCCCAACAGATTGAGTAAACCCCTAAGATTAGGATAGTATCACCCGCAAGAGCAACTACTGAACCCACACTATAAGCCACATTTCTAAATCGAATTAAGATATATAGACCAATAGCGATAAGAGCTAATACTACAGACCAAACAGCAGATGTTTTAATATCATCAGCAATACTTGGACCTACTTTTTGAGAACTGATAATACTTCCACCAGTGTGGTTTTCTCTATCAATAAAGACTTCTAGAGAAATGTTTTGAGTTAATACAGGTTTTAATGACTCATAAAGTTTTGATTCAATTTCTGTATCAACAGTTACACCATCATCTTCAATTCTATAGTTAGTACTGATACGAACGGTTTTCTTATCTGTACCAATTGCGATTACAGATACTGTAGCATCGTCTCCAAAGTTATTTTGGATTAGATCACGTACTTCTTCTGGTTCAATTTTTTCTTCAAACTGAACATTAAAGTTTCTACCACCAGTAAAGTCAATACTTTGGCTCAAACCACGGAAAGTAAGGAAACCTACACTGATAAGAACAAGCACTGCTGTTATAGCGAAGTACTTCTTATTACCACCCATGAAGTTAAACTTAGTATTAGTAAACCAGTTTTTAGAGATAGGAGAGCTAAATGTCAGCCCTAAGAACTTATCTTTATTCAAGAAGTGTTCGTACACAACTCTTGTTAAGAATACTGCAGTAAAGAAAGAGATAGAGATACCGATAATTAATGTAGTAGCAAAACCTCTAATAGGACCTGTACCGAAATAGAACAAGATAATACCTGTAATAATCGAAGTTACATTCGAGTCCAAAATAGCAGAGAAAGCATTACCGTAACCATCTTTAATAGCTGCTTTAATACCTTTACCTGCTCTTAATTCTTCTTTTGTTCTTTCGTAAATCAATACGTTAGCATCCACTGCCATACCTAGAGAAAGAACCATACCTGCAATACCAGATAGAGTTAATGCTGCTTGGAATGAAGCAAGAATACCCAAAGTAAAGAATAAGTTAAGAATTAAAGCTCCGTTAGCAATCATACCAGGTATAACTCCATAAACAGAACACATATAAATCATTAACAGAGCCAATGCAACGATAAATGAGAATACACCTGCGTTAATTGACGCCTGACCCAATGATGGTCCAATAATATCTTCTTGAACAATATGAGAAGGTGCTGGCATTTTACCAGACTTCAACACGTTCGCTAAGTCATTGGTTTCATCAATAGTAAAGTTACCTGAGATTTGAGAGTTACCACCTCTAATTTCACCATTTACATTTGGTGCAGAATATACATAACCATCAAGAACAATTGCAATTGCTCTACCTACGTTATTTTTTGTAAGTGAAGCCCATTTACGATCACCTTCGTTGTTCATTTGCATAGAAACAACAGGGTTATTGTATTGGTCATATTCACTCTTAGCATTAACAACTACATCACCTTCCAATGGAGCTTTACCATTACGAGAAGTTTCTTTGATTGCATAAAGAGTTAAGTAGCCACTAGTTTTATCTGGTTGTACAGCCCATTTAAGACTCAAGTTAGCACCTAGAATTTTAGTACCTAGCAGTTTCACTACATCAGCGTCAGCTAAAAGTTTGTTTACACTAGCAGTATCTTTAGGCAAAGCATAACCTACAACAGCAGATTCTCCATATTGGCTAAATTGTAGTTTAGCAAAAAGAGGATTCATTGCTTTCTCTTTTTCAATACGAACTTCGTTTATTGCCTTTGTAACAGTAATACTATCTCCTTCAGCTAATTGTTTAACTAAAGCCGCTTCTTGCTCTTCAAGTTCAGCAATTACAACATCCGATTTTTTCGCAAGTTTATTATTTGCTTCAGCCAATACATTACTAATTTCTGATAGCTTATATGTTTCCCAGAACTCTAGATTTGCAGAACCTTGAAGAAGTTTTCTAACACGCTCTGGCTCTTTGATACCTGGTAATTCAATCATAATTCGACCTAAATCACCTTCAAGTAGTTGGATATTAGGTTGAACAACACCAAAACGGTCGATACGAGTTCTTAGAACGTTATATGAGTTATTGATTGCATCTTTAACTTCAGCTCTAAGTACTTTTTCAACATCAGCATCAGATGTGTTTTGAGTAACACTTCCTTTAAGTTGTTTTGTAGCAAAAATACCAGCTAGAGGTTTTCCTGCTGATTCTTTTTTGTATTCTTTGATAAATAAAGAAATCAAGTCATCTTGACTTTTAGCTACGTTTTTACTTGCTGTTGCTAACGCTTTGACAAAAGCATCGTCAGTTTTATTGTCAGCTAGCGTGCGAATAACATCAGGAATAGATACTTCAAGGATGACGTTCATACCACCCTTTAGGTCTAGACCTAAGCTAATCTCCATTTCACGGCATTGTTTATAGGTTCTACCCAACCATACTTTTTGGTCAGCTAAAGAATCTAAATATGCATTCATCACCGCAGTATCCCCGTTAGCGTGTTCCTTAGCCTTATTTGCATAATGGCCAGTCACAAACGAGAATGATAGGTAAAAAACACAAATCAATGTTAGTAATACCGCAAAAAGTTTTACAAATCCTTTGTTTTGCATGTTACTTTTTAGTTTATGATTATTTTTAATTTATTATTTTCCTACTTAACACTTATTATAAGTTTGCAAATATAGCTTTTTTTTCACACTCATTTATATTCAATGTCAATTATTTGACGAATAGGCACTTTTGTTGCATTTTTTGAACAAGAATGTGATTAAAGATGCTTTATTCACCTGCTTGATGGTAAAGATATATATTAGGAGTGTTATTATACAAAAATGAAGCGCCAAAATTGACGCTTCATTTATATATTATGTGGTTTTATTAGATTAAACCCCTATCCTTTAACATTGGTTCAAGTTGAGGTTTATCTCCTCTAAACTTAATATACAAAGACATTGGATCTTCACTATTTCCTTTTTTCAACACATTATTCTTGAATTTATCTGCTGTTTCTTTATCAAAGATTCCATTTTCTTTAAACGCTTCAAAAGCGTCACTATCAAGAACATTTGCCCATAAATAACTATAATAACCTGCAGCATAACCACCAATAATATGGTTAAAATAAGTCGTTCTATATCGTGGTGGAATTTGAGAAATTAAACCTAACTGACTCATTTTTGTGTTTTCAAAATCTACAACATCAAACGACTCACCTATTGACTCCAAATTATGTAATTCCATATCTAGCAAAGCTGCAGCTAGAAGTTCTGTAGTTCTAAAACCTTCGTTGAATGTTGATTGAAGTTGAATTTTCTCAATTAACTCGTCAGAAATAGCCTCTCCTGTTTTGTAATGAACAGCATATTGTTTTAGAACTTCTGGTTCAACAGCCCAATGCTCGTTCAATTGAGATGGTAATTCAACAAAATCTCTAGCAACGCTAGTTCCAGAAACACCTGCATAATTACAATCTGTAAGTAATCCATGAAGGCCATGTCCTAATTCATGGAATAATGTTCTCACTTCATCAAGAGTTAACAACGACGGAGTATCTGCTGTTGGCTTAGTAAAGCTACCGACATTACACACAAGTGGACGGATATCTCCCTTTTGATCTCTGTAAGTACTCATCCATGCTCCACTTCTTTTACCTGGTCTTGGATAATAATCTACATAAAAGACACCTACATGTTTATTATCAGCATCTTTAACTTCGAAGACTTCAACATCTGGGTGATAAACCGGAATATTATTTAGTTTTGTAAACGTAATTCCGTATAGTTTATTTGCAACCATAAACGCACCTTCACGAACATTTTCCAATTTAAAGTAAGCACTTAGCTCATCTTCGTTCAAGTTGTATTTCTTTTCTCTAAGTTTAGTTGTGTAGTACCACCAATCCCATCCTTCCAATTTCTCTTTATTACCCTCAAGATCCATTAGGTTTTGAAGTTCTTTTGCTTCTTTCTTAGCATTTGGAAGTGCATAAGCCCAAAGGTTATTCAAGAATTCCATTACAGTTTCGGAGTTCTTCGCCATGTTATTATCGAGAACAAAATTTGCATAGTTGTTATAACCCAACAATTGTGCTTTTTCTAAACGAAGTTTAACCATTTTCGAAATAACCTCTTTGTTGTTGTTTTCATTGTCATTGTTACCTCTATTAATGTAAGCAGTAAACAATGTTTTTCTCAACTCACGGTTAGCCGAATTTTGTAAGAAAGGCAATCTACTAGAGTTATGAAGTGTAACCAGCCATTGTCCTTCTTTACCAGCCGCTTTCGCATCTGCAGCAGCTGCATCTATAAATGATTTAGGCAAACCTGCAAGATCAGCTTCATTCTCTATGAATAATTTATAAGAGTTATCTTCATTCAATATATTATTTCCAAACTGTAAGCCTAATGAAGCCATTTCAATATTGATAGCTTTCAGCTTTTCTTTATCACTATCATTCAAATTAGCGCCAGAGCGTTGGAAACCTTTGTATGTCTTATCCAACAATCTAGTTTGTTCTGTAGTCAGATTCATTGAAGATTGATTGTCGTAAACAGCCTTAACCTTCTCAAACAATTTCGCATTCAAAGAAATGTTGTCACCATGTTCAGTAAGCTTTGGCAACACCGATTGAGAAATTGCTTTTAGATCATCATTGGTTTCTGCACTTGTTAAGTTAAAGAACACGCCAGATACTCGGTCAAGAATAGGCGAACTATTATCCAACGCAGCAATAACATTATCAAATGTAGGCTCTGCTGGATTATTAATGATACCCTCAATTAACTTGTTTTGCTCTTCAAAACCTGCATCAAAAGCAGGTGTATAGTATTCAACCTTTAATTGCTCAAAAGGTGGAACACCAAAAGGGGTATTAAACTCTGCGAGAAAAGGATTTTTCTCAGTTGGGGTAGATGAACATCCAATCATCATACTACATCCAATCATAGCGGTCAAAAGTGTTTTTTTCATTGTCTTTAGCAACTTTAAAAGATGTTACCTGTAGGCAAAATAGCACATAATAGGATAGTGGTCGGATTCTTTAATCGAGTTATCCACAATGCAGTTATATGCCTGAAGATTATTACTTATTAATATATTGTCAATTCTAAAATAGAACAGATTACGGTTGTACGATATCCCTGGTCCAAAACCCGAGTACGTATAGGCATCGTTCAATTCCTTTCTTAAAAGTATTAGATTGGTACGACTCAACGGACTATCGTTAAAATCACCGCAAACCAATACAGTTTTCTCTTTAGCTACATCAATATAATCGGCAACAGCTTTCGCTTGTTTCTCTCGAATTATTGATGCATTTATAATTTTATGTAAAAGCCCTTTGGTGTCCTCTATTAAATTCTCTTGCTCTTTTAGCTTAAGCAATTTTTGATAGACAGCTCGGTCTTCTTGTGTTATTTTATTCGACTCAAAATGATTATTTATCACTAGGAGGGTGTCTTTTTCTGTACGAATTCGATACGCAACCGAACCATTGTATTGACTCTCGTACGCTATTCGTTCTTCCGATAAAATAGGATACTTCGAAAATAACGCCACTTTATTATGAGCATTCTTAGCCCCTACTTGAGTCACTCGTTTATACTTATATTTGCTAAGTGCGTTATCTACATCACTACGTGTTATGAATTTCGAACTAGATTGAACCTCTGCATATTCTTGTAAGCAAACAACATCTGCATTTTGATGAGCAATATACTCTAATATCTTATTCTTACCTTTTTCATCCTTCTGCAAGTTATTAAAGCTCATTACATTGTAAGATAATACTTTAATTGCACTTTCGGGCTGAGATTGACCAAAATTAATGGGATAATAGATTTTAAGTTGCGGAAATATGCCAATTATTACAATCCAGAAAATTAGATGATAACGATACTGTCTGGTAAACAACCAAAACACCGCTAACAAAAAATTTAAAAGTAAAAATATTGGAAATGCAAGCCCCGAATTACTTAGATATGGATAGCCCATTGGGTTGAAATAAGGACTATAGGCACTTATAACAAGAAAGGCTAAAATCACGATGTTTACAACAAAGAGAATTCGCGCTAGAACAGATTTCTTCGGATTATTTATTTCTGGCATTAAATAGCGTTTGTTTTTCTTCTTCTGATAGATTCTCATAGCCCGTTTCCTTTATCTTATCGAGGATATGGTCAATTTCTTCAGATTGCTTTTTCTTATTGTAATTGTAGTCGTGGTCTTGTTTGTGTTTGCTAAATTTCGTGTTATCCTTAACTACCTTCATTTTTTGTTTTCGCCTAGTCATAAAATGCTGGATGGCAAATGGAATATCTAATACAGCATTAATCCAACGAGTTAAATCCACTCCTTTAGCCAACAACCTTACAAACAAGAAACCTGCTAATGCACCACCTAAATGAGCTAGCTGACCACCTGGGTTATCTTTAGGAATCATTAGCAAAGCTGAAGCAACAACAAATAAAGCTATATACTTAAGTTTTATACTCCCCAACAACAAGAAACGGATTGTCTGGTTTGGGGCTTGTGTAGCCACAGCAATAACAACAGCCATTACAGCTGCAGACGCCCCCATTAAGCTCACGAAGTGGAGATTGCCTTTTAATATTGGAAAAATATGATAAGATGTTATAAAGAAAATACCCCCTATTAATCCTCCTAGGACATATAATCCTCTCAAATGTTTAGACGAAAAGAAACGTAAAAAGAATTGTCCAAACCAATAAAAGAACAACATATTAAACAACAAATGCAATACATCTAGATGGATGAACATATACGTAAATATACTCCAAGGAGTTCTTGACAACAGAGTCAAAGACGCTGGTAATTTAGCATAGTCGGCAATTGAGAACAACTCAATATTAAACAGATACGCCACTAAATTTAAAACGCCCGTTAAAAGGAATAGAAATACATTAATACCAATAATAGATTTTACAATGTCGCTATTCCCAAACAACTCTTTCACCTTATTAATAAGTCGGCCCATTGTGTTTTTTCTTTCTCCAATATAAAATAAGAATTAAACCAAATAGCATTCCTCCCAAGTGTGCAAAGTGAGCCACATTATCATTGGGGTTATTGCTCAAGCCAGTAACAAGCTCAATTATGGCATATCCAATAACAAAGAATTTAGCCTTGATTGGGAAAGGAAAAGGAATAATGAATAGTTTCTCGTTTGGAAACATCATTCCGAAAGCCAGCAAAATACCATATACACTTCCCGATGCACCAACGGTACTTGGTATTCTAGAATATACCATTGCTCTATCATAACTGCTCAAAGCAAGACCTCTAGCTTGTTCAAAGCTAGAAATATCCATATTGATGCTTACATATTGAACAATTTCTTGAACAACACCTGCTCCTATCCCACAAATAAGGAAATAAATCAAGAAGTTTTTAGAACCCCACACATTTTCTAGAATACGTCCAAACATCCATAGTGCAAACATATTAAAGAAAAGGTGCGACAACCCACCATGCATAAAGATGTAGGTTAAAGGTTGATAAACTTGAAACGAATCATTTAAAAAGAAATGCAATCCCAAGTAATAATTCAAGTTGATGCCCCAACTCTCAGCTACAAAAGTTGTTAGGAACATCAGTATATTTATAATAATCAGATTCTTCGTTACCGGAGGCATGTTATTCATCTTCTCTAATTTTAATTTTGTTGAAAGGCAAAAATAAGAATAAATTTCGTTCTCTACGCTAAACTTACGTGGATTGATGTTATAATAAAGCAAATTTAAGTGTTATAATGTAAGCGAAATGAATAAATAGCTATTCAGCAATACACTCAGACCTATTTAATTCAATGATTGTGATTTAAACCTGCATATTAATACTATCTTACTAAAATTATGGGTGCTATATTATTAAAGATATATTAAAGTTGAAGTTACAAAGTGGCTTTTTTATATCTTTGTATCCAAAGAAAATAAAAGCATAAAATGAGTATAGAAGA
>JASLDF010000183.1 GCA_030151635.1 Bacteroides sp.
TATTGCGATGTCTGTTTATACATCAGTAGTTCCTTTGGATAATTACTAATCTTTAGCGGATCGTTTAATCCAAGTTATTCCTCGATCACGAGAATAAAACACTCCCTTTGACGTATGGGCAATCAATTCCCCTCGATAGGAAACGATAGTTCTAAAATCGCCCGTTGTAGCTGTAGCTGCCGACTTCTTAAGCCAAGTTAGTCCTTTGTTGCTAGATACAAAGACTCCGTTTGAGGTACACGCATATAAATCACTATCAAACTCCATGATGCTGATAAATGCACCCGTTTGTAAATTGCCCCGATATCGTTGTGTCCAATTCAGTCCGGCATTGGACGAAAACTCAATGCCATTTCGTTTGTTAATGCGAATCAGTTCGTGTCCCACAACAATCATTTTCTGAGCCACGGTCGGCAAAATCAAAAATGCCGATAAACAGAAGAATAGAAAAATTCGTTTCATACGCAGTAAGGTTAAGTGGTTAAAAATTAGTTTCGCTTATGCCAAGATCGTCCGCCATTTTTTGAGTAATACAATCCTTTTGTACCACTTCCTAATAATTCGGTTCCATTGGATTGTAAATTAGTAAATGAAGTGTTCGTTGTAAAGAAAAAGCGAGAATGCCAAGATTGTCCTTTGTTGGTCGAATAGTACACTCCCTTGGTGGTACAAGCCAACAGCTCCTTGCCTAGAACCAGTAGATCGGATAAGACTCCTTGACTCGATGTAAAAGCAGAACGGTAATGCCAGCTTCTCCCCGAATTTATAGAATACTCTATTTTATTGGTTTGTGCATCCATTCGTATTAGCTCGGTGCCAATTGTAACTATTTTCTGTGCCATTCCTGGAACGAAGAGGAAGATTAGCAAACAACACATGGTAAATATTCGTTTCATAGCCTTTTGTTTTCGTTTAACGGCGTTTTAACCAAGAACGACCACTATTGGTCGAATAGTACAATCCTTTTGTTGATAGCCCTAACAGCTCGTTGCCGTTTTCTTGCAAACTAGTAAATGCAAAATCGGTAAATCGGTAGCGTAATAGCCAAGAGCGACCGCTGTTACTGGAATAAAATATTCCTTTGGAAGTACAAGCCAATATTTCCGAACCGAAGGGCAGCAAATCAATGACAGCTCCATGGCTCGATGTAAACGTGTGACGTTGCAACCAACTTCTACCCGAGTTTGTGGAGTAGTCAATTTTATTTTTCCCAGCATCAATGCGGATCATTTCATTTTTAAACGTAATTAATTGTGGCATGTGTATATCAATTTAAAAAGCTTACTCTAAATACGGTTTTCAGCATTTCCGATTGAACAAAAGTAATGTTCAATACTTCAAATATGGACTAAGCCTACGCCAGAGCGAAGCATCAGCCTCAACAATTTAAACATCTCTACTAAAATAAGAATTCTTAGATGCATATCATATCAATGTAATGTGTTGTCCGACATAATTTTAACCTTTTCACTCAATCTGTTTTCTGCTGATAACTACAGTTCGGTACTGCCTATTGTGCATTTAGAGTAAAACAAATAGGCATATGCCATCATTTGGCAAACTTACCAACGAACTTTGTCTTCTGAAATTAGCGTGATAACTATTTCATCTTTCATTCTAAATGATGCCTATAATTTTCTTAGAAAACTATACAATTATGAATGGATACCCTCCAACTCCAGATGCGAATCTCGGGTTGGAGTTTTTTTATGTCAAGCTATCAGCGTTACTGGTTTGCAACTATGCTTTGGAAGTGAGTAGAATAGGAGCATCAGAAGAAAAAGAGGTGATGTTGAAGAATAGTTGTAGCTATGCTGTGGTTTGGCAATGGTGCGCAGTTCCTTTGTGGTATTCATTGATTGTAGATATTGAATTGTTTAGTTATTGTTTAGTTAAATTAATGTATTGATTTTTTAGGCGAGTCGTGGTTTTACCAAGGCTCGCCTTTTTGGTAGATTATAATCAAAGTGTTGAATCAAATTGATTCAAGGTTAGGCACAATACAAAAACAGCTCCGACGGGTAATTTCCATCGGAGCTGTTTTTATTATATTTTTAGCGTTATTATTTACTTAATCGAATGATGTCGTCTACATAAACTTGAGTGAATTTTGTGGTTGAATCATTGATGCTATGATACATCGCTTTAGCCACTAAATCAACAGATAGGGGACGCTGTTTTTTTAGTAGCCCCAGGGAATTGAAAAACTTAATCATGCCGACACCCCAATTCTCAGATTTACGATCGGTATTGGGACGGATTAAAAGACTCGGTTTTACAATGATTAATTTATTGAAATCTAACGAACGCACATCGTCTTCTAACGTCCCCTTTAATTTGTTGTAAAAAAATGTTGAATGCGAGTTCGCTCCAATAGCCGAAAGCAATACAAAATTGGGTATGCCACTTCGCTCTGCCAATTGAGCAAATTCATATTGATAATTATAATCGACCTTCCACTGTGCCTCTTTGCTACCCGCTATCTTTAAGGTAGTACCTAAGCAAGAAAAAGCGACATCACCAACGATTAAATCGGAATAGCTTGACAAATTGTCAAAATCAACAACTACCTGATTTAATTTCGGATGTGATTGTAGTTTGGGGGATTTTACAAGGGCAGTGACCAGATCTACTTCTGTCCTCTCTAATAAGTATTGCACTAACATTGAGCCGGTTGCCCCTGTAGCACCTATAATAACAGCTTTCATTTATTTTAAGTTTGCTATTAATACAATTTAAGAGCCCAAATTGTTTAATAAAATTGGTTCAAAATACATATTAAAGGTTTCTTTTATAATTATTGTTAACGTTGCGATTAAATGTAATAAATTGCTTGTAATATCTAAATGCAGGCTAATAGCTCATATTCAATAACAATATGATGCATAATAAATAGATTTATTAATAATTAAGTAACTTTTTTATTGCTATTTATAAAATTAATGTATAACATTGTTAATTCTCTATTTATTAATATTAACTAATTTTATGGAAAACGGACGGTTAATTAAATCCAAACTAAGCGGTTTGAAAAAGTTTGGGATTATTTTCCTGAATTGTCTTTGTGCATTTTCATTTATGAATGTTCAATCGGCCAAAGCGGCTGAGACGGTTCAAGAAGTTTTGGAAAAAGTGACTGTAACAGGTCGTGTGTTAGATGACCTTGGTGAGCCCATCGCTGGGGCTACGGTTACCCCTAAAGGGGGGAGTACGGGTACTATTACAGATATTGATGGTAAATTCTCAATTTCTGTAGATAGTAAGAAAACAATGCTGGTTATCTCTTTCATGGGCTTCCAACCAAAAGAGATAAGCGCAGGTGCTAATTTGAATAGAATTGTATTGGAAGAGGAATCTGTAAAAATCGATGAAGTGATTGTTACGGGTTATCAGACGATTGACCGTAAACTTTTTGCTGGTTCGGCCGACTTAATTAAGGCGGAAGATAGCAAAATTGACGGTGTGGCAGACATTAGCCGAATGCTACAAGGTAAATCGGCTGGTGTGCAAGTACAGAACGTTTCGGGAACTTTCGGTGCTGCTCCTAAAATTCGTGTACGTGGTTCATCATCAATTTATGGTGATTCTAAACCACTTTGGGTAGTGGACGGTGTTGTTCTTGAAGACGTGGTTGAGGTATCGGCAGATGACTTATCTTCTGGTAACGCAACAACAGTTATTAGTTCGGCAGTGGCTGGATTAAATGCGGACGACATTGAAACTTTCCAAATTCTGAAAGATGCTTCGGCAACTGCTCTCTATGGTGCTCGTGCCATGAATGGTGTTGTAGTAATTACCACCAAGAAAGGTAAGCAAGGGGTGACTAGAATAAATTATTCGGGAGAGTTTACGGTTCGTATGAAACCTAGCTACAACGAATACAACATTATGAATTCGCAAGAGCAAATGCGCGTATTCCAAGACCTAGAAACTAAAGGCTGGTTAAATCACGCAGATATATCTAGATCATCTTCGGGTGGTGTATATCGCAAAATGTATGATTTAATCAATACTTACGATCCTAAAACAGGAACTTTTGGTTTGGAAAATACTCCACAAGCTCGTGCTAATTATTTAAAAAGAGCCGAGATGGCTAACACAGATTGGTTTGATGAGTTATTTAAAGTAAGTCTTCAACAAAATCATGCAGTTAGTATGTCGGGTGGTAGTGAGAAATCTCGTTTCTATGCTTCATTAAGCTATTTCACAGATCCAGGATGGTCAATTTCTGATAAAGTGGACCGTTTCACTGCAAACTTCAACTCGTCGGTTGATTTATCTAAAAAAGTAACATTGAATCTTTTAACTTCTAACTCGCTAAGAAAGCAAACAGTTCCTGGAACGCTTGATCGTAAAGCGAATGTGGTTGAAGGTGAATACAGTAGAGACTTTGATATTAACCCATTTAGTTATGCGTTAAACTCAAGTAGAACATTAAGTTCTCATGCAGAAAATGGAGAATTGGAATATTACACTATGAATTTTGCTCCATTCAACATTATCAATGAATCTCGTAACAATAAGCTTGATATTGACATGTTGGACTCTAAATTCCAAGCAGAATTGAATATCAAGCCTATCAAAGGTTTAGATTTACGTGCCATTGGTTCTTTACGTTATGTAAAATCGACCAACGAACATAAAATCTATGAAAACTCGAACTTAGCTGAAGCATATCGTGCTGCTGACAACTCTTTTATCAAGAGTAGCAATAAATTCTTGTGGCAAAACCCAGATGATCCATCAAGCGAAAAGTTGGTGGTGATGCCTAAGGGGGGTATGTATAACCGCGAGGATAACAAGATGATGACTTACTACTTTAGAGCAACTGCTGCTTACAATAACTTATTTAATGAAGTACATAACATTACAACAATGATTGGACAAGAGGTTAAATCGACCGACCGTTCGAACTCATTTAATAATGGTTATGGTTACCAATGGAATAGAGGTGGTGTACCATTCGTCGATTATCGTTTGATGCGTCAAGTACTTGAAGGTGGTTTTGATTACTACGGTATGGGACAATCTTACGACAGATATGTTGCTTCGTTCTTAAATGCTGGTTATGCATATGATGATCGTTACGTAGTGAACGTTACTGGTCGTTACGACGGTTCTAACCGAATGGGTAAGGCTCGTAGCGCACGCTGGTTGCCTACTTGGAACGTGAGTGGTGCATGGCATGCACATAACGAGAAGTTTATGCAAAACCAAAAGGTAATCTCTACGTTGAGCTTCCGTTCAACTTACGGGCTTACTGCTACAATGGGACCTGCA
>JASLDF010000034.1 GCA_030151635.1 Bacteroides sp.
CCTTTAATGCCAATAATTGTATCGCCAATGTGCATATCTCTACCAATACCAAACTTGTTTCCAATCTCTTCCACTCTGTTTATGGCTTCAATCTTATTTTCAAATTCAATACCATTAACAGCAGTGATTTCACCTTCAGTAAATGAAATAGTAAGTTCTTCTTCCTCTTTTTTGATTACTTGTGATGGATAAGCAGATTCTGGAAGAGTTTGATTACTATGTAATGTTTCTTTTCCACCGATTGAAGTACCCCAAAGACCTTTGTTAATTGAATATTCCATCTTTACAAAGTCTGCAACGTAACCATGTTCACGTAAGTAGTTAATTTCATACTCTCTAGTTAGAATCATATCTCTAGTAGGAGTAATAATTTCCATTTTGGGAGCCAATACATCAAATGTCAAGTCGAAACGAATTTGGTCGTTTCCAGCTCCTGTGCTTCCATGTGCAATAGCATCAGCACCAATTTCGTTGGCGTAGTTCGCAATTGCTATTGCTTGGAATATACGTTCAGAACTAACAGATATAGGATAAGTACCATTACGAAGTACATTACCGAAAATCATGTATTTAATACTTTTTTCGTAGTAATCGTGTGTTACGTCAAGTGTTACGTGTTGTTTTGAACCTAGTTTATATGCTTTTGCTTCAATTTCTTTTAGCTCGGCAGGGCTAAAACCTCCAGTATTTGCGATTGCTGTATATACATCGTATCCTTTTTCTTTCGACAAATACATTGCACAAAATGATGTGTCTAGACCTCCACTGAATGCTAAAACTACTTTTTTATTCATACTTTGATTTTCTTTTAGTTTTTGGTTTCCGTTAGTTTACTGAATCTAATAAATCTTCTTCTTTACCTAATCTGTCTTTTCTTTCTTTCTCTTTTTTCTTTTCATCAGGGTCATATAGCATTGCTGTGCAAATGCAGTATTTGCGGTCTGTGCGCATTAATATGTCGTGATTAGTACACCCCTCGCACCCTTTCCAAAACGACTCATCATCAGTCAGGTCTGCGAATGGTACAGGTACATAACCCAATGCGGTGTTGATTTTCATTACAGCACCACCACTTGTTAGTCCAAACAGCTTTGCGTGAGGCCAACGAAGTCTTGAAAGAGTAAATGCAGCTTTCTTGATTCTTGTAGCTAATCCGTTACCTCTAAATTTAGGGACAACAATCAGTCCTGAATTAGCTACATACTGCTTGTTTCCCCAGCTTTCGATGTAACAAAAACCAGCAAAATCTTCGCCTTGTAAGGCAATAATAGCCTTACCTTCTTTCATTTTCTGAGCAATATACTCGTGTGTACGTTTAGCGATTCCAGATCCTCTAACTTTGGCAGCATCGCTAATTGTATCTAGTATGGTGTCCACATATATTTCATGTGATGCATCCGCTACCATTACATCAATTTGATTGTTATCCATGTATTCCTACTAATTAATATTTTAAGTTTGGAATGATGGAAGAAAGAAAACGTTCTACTTCGTGGTGTGTTACCCCTTCTCGTAGAATAAGCATAATGGTGTCATCACCGGCAATTGTACCAAGTATGCATGTGCATGGTTCATTGTCAATATCGTATGCCATACTGCTAGCATAGCCAGGTCTAGTCTTAATAACTGCAATGTTTCCAGAATAATCTAATGATATGAAACCTGTATTCATTAACATTTCTGTAGGATTCATATCAGTAGATCTCTTATACATGATATCGTTAGGTAATACATATACATAGTTACCATTGATATTTGCAGCTTTGGCTACTTTCAACTGCTTTAAATCTCTAGAAAGCGTCGCTTGAGTCAGCTGAAAGCCTTCTTTACGTAGTTCTTCCAACATTTCTTCTTGCGAACCAATCTCTTGACTAGAGATTATCATTTTAATTGCATCTAAGCGTTCTTCTTTCTTTCTCATTTCGTATAATTATTCTAACAGTGATGCAAAAGTATTCATTAATCTGTATATTCAAACACTTTTGCCTATTTATTTTTGTTTAATAGTAATTATACAAATATTTATGCATTAATCAAATCGTTTTACTTGTAATTTTATTCATCGGTTATACATTAGCTCTAGTAACCTTGAAAACTATTTTATAGGCGATGGAGATGATACTTTTATGTATGAATTTACTTAAATAATAGACTTTGGTATATTTATACATAGAACGTAATAGACCTTACTAAATATTTTTTGTAATTTTTTTGTCAAATGTTTGGTGTGTTAAAAAAAACGCCTATCTTTGCATCGCAATTGAGCGGTACCATAGCTCAGTCGGTAGAGCAAAGGACTGAAAATCCTTGTGTCCCTGGTTCGATTCCAGGTGGTACCACAGAAGCGAGTTACTTAGGTAGCTCGCTTTTTTTGTGTTATTATGTCGGCATTTAATGTTGATACCTCAATCAACTTACTATATTATCATAATATTTAAGGCCGTATCGTTGAATTTTAGGCAAACTGTTTATTTTTGTAGTCTATATTCTGTATTATTACAACAAAGTCTTTTAAGAATGTCCTTTAGACCTAAAAGTTATATAAAAAATATTTTTAAAGTAAAGTTTCTCTGGTTCATAGGAATTGGTTTGGCTTTGTTGTTCCCGCATCCTGTAAAAGCCCAAGTAGATTCTCTTTACATTAAAGATTTTGAATATAAGTTTACCACCAGTGTTTATTTACTTAAAGATTTTATTACACTAACTCAGCGTTTTGATACAGGTGAGCGAGTAAATCTCTATCCTAATAATCCAGTCAACTTAGGGATTGGGTTTACAATTAAAAATACGGTTGTAAATATTAGCTACGGTTATGGACTTAAATTCTTACGTGACATTAAATATGGTAAAACATCAGCTTTCGATTTGCAGTTACATAACTATGGACGAAAATATGTACTTGATGTTTTTGTACAACGGTACGAAGGCTTTTATCAGAAAAACACCAAAGATCGTAATGAAATAACACTCTTTCCCAACGTTGAGATTAACCAATATGGCTTATTGGGGCAGTATGTTTTTAATCATAAACGCTTTTCATATAAAGCTGCTTTTGTTCAAGATGAGATTCAACTTCGTTCGGCAGGCTCTTTCTTGCTAGGAGGAAGTGTTTTTAAATCTAAAGTTATCTCTGATGGGAGCTTCATGTACAAAGGGTCTCAGCGATTTAAAAACATTCAATTTGGATTTAATTTTGGTTATGCTCACAGCTTTGTATTGAGTCGATTTATATTCCTTAGTGGGTCGGCTGCCGCTGGAATCAACTTCGGCAGTGCAACGATTCGTACATTTGGTGGTGAAACAGAAATATATCCAAATGTGTTATTTAGGTTAGCAACTGGATATAATAGAGCACATTGGTCGTTTGGTGTTTCTTATGTAGGAAGTTTACTCTATCCTTCTTTATCCAAAAATGAGAGTATTGGATTGCACTCTGGAGGTCTTCAAATGACTTTTATACGTCGCTTTAAACGTAATCCATTCAAAGTAAAACGTCAGCGACAAATTAGTGAATACTATATGTAACTTAGCTACAGTTTCACGAGACGATGGTTGTTTACCACATCAAGCACTAGATAAATAGATTCGCATGATAAATGGATTCAACAACTGATAAAATAACTATCTTTACGATATAAAATAGAATTAATATATGGACTTGGAATTAGGGAAGTTTAATCAACTTGAGATTGTTAAAGAGGTCGATTTTGGCCTTTATTTAGATGGTGGAGA
>JASLDF010000138.1 GCA_030151635.1 Bacteroides sp.
TACTTGCTCCAAAGCCGAAACACGCATCGGATTGGGAAGTTGATTTAAATTTTGGAGCGTACGCAGTAAGCTATTGACACGGGCAGGACCAAAACCAGATATGCCTAGCATTCGGTACAACACTTCGGCTATTTCGTGAGAACTGTTTTGCATGTAAATTTACATTTCTATAGTTGAAGATTAAGTAAGCTAAATTACGCCAAAAGTACTGAAAACAACAGCCAATGGTTCTTTATGTGGAGATAACAACCTTTGGTAGGTAAAAACTTGGCATAGGCAGTCCCTATTCGGCAAATGATTGTCGGAAAATCAAGTTTAACACACTGCACCAATCCATTCCGTGCAAGATTCTTCTAGAACTACTAAAGTCCTAACTCTCCCAAGTAATCGACAAAATTCGTCCTCTATTATCTGTATAAATGACCACAAACATATCGGTATATTCCTGCCCAATGCTGTAATCCCAAACGGCAAATTTTTCATCACCTGGATAAAAAGCAATGTGCTCTAGTCGTAACGCATCGCGCATCTGTTCGTTATCGCTTTTTAGCGACGTATCATCAAACAAATCGACCAAAATCATGGGCTCGTCTTCAATGTGGTAATCTATATATTCACGAACGGCCCCTCCATCTCGGTAATCGGAAGTAATGGCCTTCTCGTTTCTAATTTTTATCTGTATCAAATCCGTTAAATAGCTTTCAAGCTCTTCCGCCCAGCTATCTTTATCTAGTGAATTGAAAAAACTAACGTCCAATTCCACCTCCCCTTCTTCAAAGCAAACGCTACCTTCGTAATTCTCTTCTACGGGTGGATTCTCTATTTTTCCGAAGTATTTAATATCTTTTGTAGGCATATTATTTTCGGTATTTAGTTGTATCTTATCTTTTAAATTTAAGTTAATCAATTTAAATATAACGTAAACATTGGAATTCCCGGTAACAATTACCATAATATTTTAGCCCTGGCCACACAAACCTCTCATTATCAATAGACAAACAAATTGAACAGCCACAAACTGGAATAACCAATCTCCTAGTTATCAGTATAAAAGCAGAATTCTACTCTCTAAAACCCTCTTTCTGCCGATGATGTGCCCCATGGATACAAAAAAAAGCGAGCGAACCTATTAAAAGATTCGCTCGCCATTCTATTTGTTTATTGCTTATTCTTAGTTGTCAAAACGTTTAAAGTCGCCGTTCAATTCAAATTGTAGCGTTAGACCATTTGAGATTTCAACTTTATAGCCTTTGTTCTTTTTCTCAATCTCTAGAATCACAGCCTTAGGAAACTCCGAAGCAATGTGCTTTTTAATTTTGTCGGGCACTACTGAATATGGAAGTTTTCCAACTTTACTTTCAACCTCTTTCCAGTCTCCTTTTTTATTAAATTCAACTTTAGCACCATTTTCAAAAATCACTTTGTAACCTTTAAGGATGCCCACCATAGCCTCTTTTTCCACTTGAACCACTTTGTTACCCTTGAAGTGCATATCTACAAATTCCTTTGCTTGTGCAGGAAGATCATTAATAGAAATGGCAGTAACTTGTTGAGCAGAAGCTGTTGCGCCGATTGCAATGATAACGGCTGCAAGTAATAATTTAATTCTTTTCATCATTTTATTGGTTTTAGTTTAATAATCGGTTTTATCTGGAGTACTTCACTTCCCCTCTTATCTGTGCATTGTCGCACCATCAGCAGGAAAGAGATTCTATTTAATACTCTCACAACACGAATAAAGCAAATTAGTTGAGATATAGTCTAGTTTAATGACATCTTTTAACCTCTATTTTAACTTTTAGCCCCAAAAAGTACTTTAATACTACTGATGATGCGAAAGTACCTTTCAATACAACGATCATAAAGATTCTAGGGTATCGCCTATTAAACCGCCTTCATTCAAATCTACACAGACACCAATAATAAGTTGAGTAAACATCAGTAGAAAATAAAGGAATAACCACTACTGATGATGCGAAAGTACCTTTCAATACAACAACCATAAGGATTCTAGGGTATCGCCTATTAAACCGCCTTCATTTAAAACTACACAGACACTAATAGTGAGTTGAGTAAACATCAGTAGAAAATAAAGGAATAGCCACTGCTGATGATGCGAAAGTACGTTAATGAAGGAGCGTGTTACGAGATAAACCTCTCTATTCCTATACTAAAATGAGATGGAAGGTTACTCCGTTTTAACATCAATTCAACAACTACAGGGAATACTTGATGGTGCAATTCATGCTATGTACAAGGTACTTTAATACCACACAGTCAGCTATTTTACCAACAAGCAACACACTTGGCACTTCTATACCAGACTTGGAACACCCATCATAAAAGAAAGGTGCGGGGTTCGTAGAAAAGTGAGAATAAACGTTTGTTTCTACAAAATATATTTATAACTTGACGTTTGAAAAGGGAAATTTTGTGGCACAATTCCTAAAAATAGCTTACAAAAACCGATTATATGGTAAATAGATACGAATATAAAATCAATAATAACAATCATCCCCATACTGAAATGTAAGTAGGTTGGGCGGATGTAAACCACTTCTCGGAGAAACTCGCCGATTTATAAGTGGTTTTTA
>JASLDF010000193.1 GCA_030151635.1 Bacteroides sp.
GCTGTTTCAGTTTCCACCTAAAGCATCTAAAATATAAGGAATAGGTGAAATTGTAGATAATAATCTGAAAATCAGAATTTACAGATATTTCCATTATGTCAGTATCCCTTGTCAACTTATATATATTGTCCATTAAGCGAAAAGGCTTAATCCGAATCAATTGAAAAGACTGGGAAATCTACTATCTTAGTACAGTAAAACTAATTTAACATCATTTTACAGAAATAGCTGTGTTGCTGTTGTCTGTAAACTTTACTTTTAGCTAAAGTGAGCTTGCTTTTAATAAACACTCTTAATCTGTACATGTCAGATTACAAATTAAGAGAATGTACCAGACTTTTTTGATCCTATCAGTCTTGAAAGAAGATGAAAGAAAGCTAAGCATTAATCTATTTAAGTATAAAACTTTACGCTTGAATTGGTAATATTATTATGAACTAATTAAACACTTTATATCACAATAACATGAAAAAGTTAATGCTAGCCGTTATGCTTTTTTGCTGTAGTTCAATGCTTTTTGCAAATCAAACCGATTTGAAAGGGTATTATTACGGAAAAGAAAAAGCACCCACAGGAAAAGAGTGGGAATCTGTAGAAAACTTGTCTTTGAATAAAGAACAGCCACACGCTTGGTTCTTTTCATTTGGAGATGTAGAAACAGCTCGAAAAGTACTGCCCGAAAATAGTCAATATTGGCAATCATTAAACGGGAATTGGAAATTTAACTGGGCACCAGATCCTAGTTCTCGTCCTTCAGCGTTTTTTGAACCAACCTATGATGTATCTGCTTGGCATGAAATTCCTGTACCTTCAAATTGGAATGTGTATGGCATTCAAAAAGATGGAAGTTTAAAATACGGTGTGCCTATTTATGTGAATCAACCCGTTATTTTTCAACACAGTGTGAAGGTAGATGATTGGAGAGGTGGCGTTATGCGTACTCCTCCAACTAATTGGACCACCTTTAACCACCGTAATGAAGTGGGTTCTTATAAACGTAATTTTGAAGTTCCTTCTGACTGGAAAGGCCGCGAAGTGTTTGTAAACTTCGATGGTGTTGATTCATTCTTTTATTTGTGGATCAATGGACAATACGTTGGTTTCTCAAAAAACTCGCGAAATACGGCTAGTTTTAACATCAGCGAATACCTTATAAAAGGAGAGAATACGATTGCGGTAGAAGTTTACCGTAGTTCCGATGGCTCTTTCTTAGAATCACAAGATATGTTCCGTTTGCCAGGTATTTTCCGTACGGTGGCATTACACGCTAAACCAAAAGTTCAAATTAGAGATTTAGTTGTAAAGCCCAATTTAGATGATAATTTGATAGATGGATCTTTAACCATCAATGCTGATGTACGTAACTTCACGAATAAAGTTGTTAAGGGACATAAGATTGTTTACAGCTTATATAAAAATGAATTGTATTCTGATAAAACATCACCAAAGGCTTATGCATCAGTAGTAAGCTTAGTGAATGAGATTGATAAAAAGAATTCAGAAAAGGTTGAGCCCATTACAATGGAGGTCGTTGAACCTCTAAAATGGTCGGCCGAGCTACCTCATAGATATACTTTGATTGCAGAATTAAAGGATGCAAAGAACAAAACAATTGAGACGGTTTCGACCATTACAGGTTTTGTAAAAGTTGAAATAAAAGATACTCCAGCATCAGAAGATGAGTTTAATTTGGCAGGTCGTTATTTCTATGTGAATGGAAAACCTGTAAAAATGAAAGGGGTTAACCGACACGAAACAAACCCTTCTGTAGGTCATGCCATTACACGTAAAATGATGGAAGAAGAGGTGATGTTGATGAAACAAGCAAACATTAACCATGTGCGTAACTCACACTACACCACCGATCCATACTGGTACTACCTATGTAATAAATATGGTATTTATTTGGAGGATGAGGCAAATATTGAATCGCATCAATACTATTACGGAACAGCTTCTTTATCTCACCCAATTGAGTGGGAAAAAGCACATGTGGCACGTGTCATGGAAATGGTACATGCAAATATTAACAATCCATCTATTCTTATTTGGTCGTTAGGAAATGAGGCTGGTCCTGGAAAAAACTTTGTAACTGCATATAATGAATTAAAGAAAGTGGATCAACGTCCAGTACAATACGAACGTAATAACGATATTGTAGATATGGGCTCGAATCAATATCCTTCCATTGCCTGGACTAGGGGAGCAGTACAAGGGAAATATAACATTAAGTATCCTTTCCACATCTCGGAATATGCACACTCAATGGGTAATGCTGTGGGTAATCTAGTTGATTACTGGGAAGCAATTGAATCGACTAACTTCTTTATGGGAGGTGCCATTTGGGATTGGGTTGACCAATCTATTTACAATTATGACAAGGTAACTGGCGAGAGATACTTGGCTTATGGAGGAGATTTCGGTGATACGCCGAACGATGGTCAGTTTGTGATGAATGGAATTGTATTTGGTGATCTTGAGCCAAAACCTCAATATTATGAAGTAAAGAAAGTATATCAGCACATTGGTGTTGAGGCTAATCTAAAAGAATGGCAAGTTGATGTTTTTAATAAATACTATTTCCAAGATTTATCGAATTACAACATCGAGTGGGTTTTGTTTGAGAATGGTAGCCCTATTAAAACAATGAGCCATGCACTTAAAGATATCAAGCCACGTGGCAAGATGACATTTAAAATACCATTCAGTTTCATTGAAAAAGAGGAATCGGAATATTTCTTAAAGGTTCAGTTTAAGCTGAATAAAGACATGCCTTGGAGTAAGAAAGGATTTGTGCAAGCAGAAGAACAATTCTTGTTAAAGGAAGCGACAAGCAAGCCTTTCATTAATCGTGTGGCTGCTGTTAATTCTGCTTTACAAGTTCAGACATCAGCAGATAAACTAACCATTGGTAATGATCGATTTACGGTTGATTTTGATACAGAAATTGGTACAATACATAAGTTAAGCTATCAAGACAAAGTGATTATTGCAGCAGGTAATGGTCCTAAGTTGGATGTGTTGCGTGCTTTTGTAAATAATGACAATTGGGCGTATGGACAATGGTTCGACAATGGGTTACATAACTTGCGTCATAAAGCGTCGAACCCAAATATTATAAAAAAAGAGGACAAATCAATAGTGGTTGCCTTTACTGTAGAATCTCAAGCTCCAAATGCTGCTAAGATTTATGGGGGTACTAGTTCTGGAAAGAATACCATAGAAGAACTTACAAATAAAGCTTTTGGTCCTTCTGACTTTAAAATAACTACGAATCAGATTTGGACCATCTATGAGGATGGTTCAATTGAGTTGCAGTCTAGCTTTGCGTCGAATAAACCAACTTTAGTTTTACCTCGTTTAGGGTATGTGATGAAGGTTCCTCAAGAATTTTCGGAGTTTACCTATTATGGACGTGGTCCAGTAGAGAATTATCCAGACCGTAAAACGGGTCAGTTTATAGAGAAATACATCAGTTCTCCAAAACAAGAGTTTACAAACTATCCGAAACCTCAAGATATGGGTAACCACGAGGAAGTGCGCTGGTGTGCATTGACCAATCAAGCTGGTAATGGAGCTGTGTTTATAGCAAACAACACCATGTCGGTGGCTGCTTTACAATATTCCGCATTGGATATGACTTTAGCACCTCACCCTTATCAACTTCCAGCTGCAGGTGATACTTATTTGCATTTGAATGTAGGTGTTACTGGACTAGGCGGTAATAGTTGTGGACAAGGTGCACCGCTTGAGCAAGATCGAATTAGAGCAGAACATCATACGATGGGCTTCATTATTAGACCTGGAAGCAAAGACTTGGATCAAGTTGCTAATGTGGCACCAGCTGGAGTAACGCCATTGACCATTACGCGCGATCAAGTAGGTAAGGTTGATATTATGACTGCGGATAAGAGTAGTGAAATCTATTACTCGGTGGATAAAAAGAAAGCAACTAAGTTTACTACTTCTTTTGATTTCCGTAATGGTGGTACCGTCACAGCTTGGACTAAAGAGAATCCGCTTTTAAAGGTAGTTGCAAGTTTTGAGAAATTAGAAAGAATTAATACGGAAGTCATCTTTGCAAGTAGTGAAGAGGTAGGTTCGGGAAGTGCTAAGAATTTAACCGATGGAGATGCAAATACAATCTGGCATACTATGTATTCGGTAACTGTTGCTAAACACCCACATTGGGTAGATCTGGATGCGAAAGAAGTACGTATCATGAAAGGGTTTACTTATCTACCAAGACAAGAAGGTAGTAATGGAAATGTAAAAGATTACACGATCCATGCTAGTCTTGATGGTAAGAATTGGGGTGAACCAATCGTTAAAGGTACATTCGACAAAGGTTCAAAAGAGAAAAAGGTGATGTTTAATCAGGCTATTCAAGCTCGCTATATCCGCTTTACTGCACTAAGCGAACAGAATGGAACTGATTTTGCATCGGGGGCAGAAATAACAATTTTAGCTGATTAATAGACTAGCATCTAAGAGAGAACTGCATTTGTTTAATTCGATGTAGCTATCTTGCTTATAAATTAAATAAGGGTATAAATAGAGGTGAAACTTTATTTATACCCTTATTTTTTATGGGTAGTATTTATGTATTAACTATATTCGTTTATTGCAACTAGTTAGCTATCAATCCGAGTTAGTAATTTCGGATGAATGTCAAGTCATTAAGTAAGTGTAAATGCCTCCTACATGATTCTTGTGTTGTATTCGTGGTATCTGAACTATAAAATAATAAATTATCAGTAAATAGAGCTGTTTTTACATAGACACCTATTTCTGATAAAAGTATATTCCCTCATTTAAATATTAATAGTAAAAACAGAATTTTATGGAGTTAAATATATTTCACGTTGATTCATTCACGGATTGTCTTTTTAAAGGTAATCCTGCATGTGTAGTACCATTAAACGAATGGCTTCCTGATGATATACTACTTAAAATTGCACAAGAAAATGCCGTTGCCGAAACCGCATTTATAATCGAAAATGAAGATAGTTTTGATTTGCGCTGGTTTACTCCCGATTTGGAAATGGATTTATGTGGTCATGCTACGTTGGCTACTGCTCACACTATCAAGACCAATTTGAATTTTGAGGGTAATCGCATTCAATTCAATACTCAAAGTGGAGTATTAGTAGTGGATGTTATCGGTGATAAATATAGACTTGATTTTCCATCTCGTCCACCTGTTGAATCAGCTTTACCTATTGAGATAAAAGAAGCATTAAGTATTCAGCCTAAGCATATTCTAAGAGCTGAAAGAGACTTTATATTGGTCTATGGATCGGAAGATGATATTCGTCGACTTGTTGTTGATAAAAACCAATTAGATAAAATTAATTTGGGACAAGGAGGAGTAGCGGTGACGGCTAGAGGTGAAAGATATGACTTTGTATCTCGCTTTTTCACTCCTCAAGCTACAATTTTAGAAGATCCTGTTACGGGTTCTTCACATTGTTCATTGGTTCCCTACTGGAGCAATGTCTTATTGAAAAAGGAGTTGGTGGCTTGTCAAATATCCGATCGTTCAGGGATCTTGTATTGCACAGACTCTGGTAATCGTACTCTTATTGCAGGTGCTGCGATAACCTATTCGGTAGGTAAAATCTTTCTGTAAAAGATTTTTAATTGCGGCTGTAATTTGTTTTAAACAATTAAGAAGGTTATTTCTTTATCATTTAAATGAATCGTTGGTATATCCGTGTATCAACGATTTTTGTTTTAAATCCCCATTGCTTTATTCCTGGCATTGACTCGTCATTTTTTAAATACTTTTATATTCTCTTTTGTTCTTGTTACGGATTCCATTAATTTATTGTACTTTTGCACCCAAATTGTTTCTATTCATTTGGCTGACCTTAACAATTCTTGATCTCAGCAATGTTCCAAGGCATTTTTAAATACCTGTGGACTTATACGGAATGTCACAAAGCAGTTCACATTGATGAACTCCAACATAAATGTAAAATAAATAGAAAACGTAAACATGGCGGTAAGCAAAAGTCCAGCAGAGCAATTGGTACATCCAATTCAGAAAACAGATTTAATCTATCAAATTGAAGACAGACCTCCTTTTCGTGAGGCCATTTTCGTAGCGCTTCAACATCTCCTCGCAATCTT
>JASLDF010000028.1 GCA_030151635.1 Bacteroides sp.
TCAAATAGGGGAAATGAATACTCCGAACTCTGCTTATGTTGCCCCTAAGTTGGATTATTATATCTGTAAGATACCTCGTTGGGATTTGACCAAATTCGCAGGTGTATCCAGAGAAATAGGTTCCAGCATGAAATCTGTTGGAGAGATTATGGCCATTGGTAAATCGTTTGAAGAGATTATTCAAAAAGGTTTACGAATGATTGGTCAAGGTATGCATGGATTTGTGGGTAACCGTAATGTTCATTTTGACGACTTGGATAAAGAATTATCTTGTCCTACAGATTTACGTGTATTTGCTATTGCTGAGGCTTTAGAACAGGGTTACAGCATCGATAAAATTTATGAATTGACCAAGATTGATCATTGGTTCTTAGGTAAACTGAAAAACATTGTTGATTATAAACAGAAACTAGCTACCTATAAAACAATTGAAGATATTCCTGCTGATGTTTTACGCCAAGCTAAAGTTTTAGGATTCTCAGATTTCCAAATTGCACGTATTGTTCTTAATCCAGCAGGAAACATGGAAAAAGAGAACTTATATGTACGTAAAATTCGTAAAGAGCTAGGAATTGTACCTGCCGTTCGTAAGATTAATACAGTTGCATCAGAGCATCCAGATTTGACAAACTATCTATATATGACTTATGAGGGAGTTGGGTGTGATGTTAATTATTACCCAAATGAGAAGTCAGTCGTTGTATTAGGTTCTGGAGCATATCGCATTGGTAGTTCTGTAGAGTTTGATTGGTGTTCGGTTAATGCAGTTCAGACAGCGAGAAGATTGGGTTACAAATCTATTATGATTAATTATAATCCTGAAACTGTATCAACGGATTATGATGAGTGTGATCGTTTGTACTTTGAAGAACTCTCTTTTGAGCGTGTACTTGATATTGTTGATTTAGAAGTACCTCGTGGTGTTATTGTGTCTGTTGGAGGACAAATTCCTAATAATATGGCGATGAAACTTTATCGTCAGTCAATACCTGTATTAGGAACATCACCTATTTCTATTGATAGAGCAGAAAGTCGCAATAAGTTCTCTGCTATGTTAGATCATCTAAAGATTGATCAGCCGGCTTGGCAAGAGTTAACCAGTCTTGATGATGTGAAGTCTTTTGTAGGGCGTGTTGGTTACCCTGTATTAGTTCGTCCTTCCTATGTTCTCTCTGGTGCAGCTATGAATGTGTGTCATGACGATGAAGAGTTGGAAAACTACTTAAAAATGGCTGCTGATGTATCCAAAGAGTATCCAGTGGTTGTGTCACAATTTTTGCAAAGAGCTAAAGAAATAGAGTTTGATGCTGTGGCAGATCATGGTGAGATTATAGAATATGCAATCTCAGAGCACGTAGAGTTTGCTGGAGTTCACTCTGGCGATGCTACATTAGTATTTCCAGCACAAAAAATCTATGTAGGAACTGTACGTAGAATTAAAGAGGTTTGTAAAAAAATTGCGAAAGAGCTAAATATCTCTGGTCCATTCAATATTCAATTCTTAGCTAGAAATAATGAGGTAAAGGTTATTGAGTGTAATGTCAGAGCTTCAAGAAGTTTCCCATTCGTTTCTAAAGTTCTAAAACGTAACTTTATTGATACTGCGACTAGAATTATGCTTGATGCTCCATATCAAAAACCTGACAAGTCGGCATTCGATGTCGATTGGATTGGTGTTAAAGCATCGCAATTCTCATTCTCTAGGTTGCAAAATGCAGATCCTATTTTAGGTGTGGATATGACATCAACAGGCGAAGTTGGTTGTATCGGTACTGATCTACCAGAAGCTTTATTAAATGCAATGTTATCAACAGGCTTTGAGATTCCGAAAAAGAATGTCATGTTCTCTTCGGGAGCAGTTCATTCGAAGGTTGATTTACTAGATGCTTGCAAGAGCCTTTTTGCAAAAGGTTACAACATTTTCGCTACTGATGGCACCGCAAAATTCCTAAATGAGAATGGTATTACAACAACGCATGTATTGTGGCCTGATGAGGATGTTGATAACGAAATGAATGTGTTGAAGATGATTCAAGAACACAAGCTTGACCTAATAATTAATATTCCAAAGAATTACTCTCGTAGAGAATTAACAAATGGATATCAAATTAGGAGAGCTGCAATTGATCACAATATTCCATTGATTACCAATGCAAGATTAGCAAGTGCATTTATCAGTGCATTCTGTGAAATGGACTTGTCTGATATTCAAATTAAGAGTTGGCAAGACTATGAGTTGTAAGAATTGGCTCGACTAAATATTTAAAAGGTGGAAAAAGGATAACTTTTCCCACCTTTTTTCGTTTATTGTAGATAATATGTTTATTGATTATTTTTCGTGATTTAAAGCATTATGCAAATACTACTTTCTTGTTCCAAGAATATGACGGCCGATGTGGATGTGAAGAACGTCCCTTTTTCAACAAAGCCATTGTACCAAGAGCATGCCTCTAAAATTGCTCTTTATATGGCTCAACGAAGTGTTTCTGAATTAGAGGAAATATTACGTGTTAATCCTCAAATAGCTCTGGATAACCAACAAAGATACCAAACCTTTCATTCTGAAGACTCGATTTCATTGCCTGCTATTTTTGCATATTCAGGGGTGGTTTTTAAGCACATCGATGCACTTAACTTCAGTTTAGATAATTTTAGTTATGCACAAAAAAGACTTAGATTGACATCATTCACTTATGGCTTATTGCGTCCACTAGACTTAATTAAACAATATCGAATGGAGGGGAATGTTATTTTGCCAGAATTAGGATCTGAAACAATGTTTAACTATTGGAAGGGAGTGCTAACTGATCAGTTTATTGCCGATATCAATGAAACTGGCGGAGTACTGTGTAATTTAGCTAGCAATGAAATGAGAAGCTTATTTTATTGGCCTAAAGTCAAAAAGTCAATTCGAAAGATTATTACGCCCGAGTTTAAAGTTTTTAAAAATGGGAAACTAAAGACAATTGTAGTATATACCAAAATGTGTCGTGGTGAAATGGCTAAATATATTATTCAAAATAAAATTGAAAATACAGAAGATTTAAAGAACTTTGAGTGGGAAGGTTTTAGCTATAATCCAATGTTGTCAACTGACGATAAATGGATGTTTACTTCCGAGGGATTTTAAATCGTAGATATGAAAACTGAACTTGAAAAGATACGTGATGGCGGGCAGGCAAATATGCATGATTCGCTGATTATAGAGCAACTTAAAGAAGGTAAAAGATTATCTTTAAACTTAAATCAAACCTATTTACGTGGACCTGGGCATAGGGAGGCTTTGGAAGCATTGGTGCCA
>JASLDF010000052.1 GCA_030151635.1 Bacteroides sp.
TTTACCATTGGTCATCAAATGGCCAATAGTGCTAACAATATGAGTGTTGACTTAAATACAGTAGATTTAAATGATTATCCATATGATCAAAATGGTTGGTTAGGCACCGTAGGTCTACAAGGTAACTTGATAGATTTTATATCAGGTCCTGATGGTAAGGGTCAGTTTCAATCTACTTTTACTGAGGCTAAAACCTCGGATATCATTTATAAAGAGTCTGGAGGTATAGATCAATATGATTTCAATGTGGCGTTTAACCTTTCTAATCGAGCATTTTTAGGTCTTACTGTTGGAGTATATAATGTGAATCATAATGTAAAGCAAACTCATAAGGAATATTATGGTAAAGCTCAAAATGGAGATGATGAGCTAATGGCTTTAACTACAGAAAACTCAACTGAAGGTACTGGTGTAGATGTTAAGTTTGGTACAATTATTCGTCCAATTGAATCTTCTCCTTTCCGTATTGGTGTTGCAGTTCATACCCCTATATTTTATCGTTTGACTCGATATACAAATTTTTTCTTCAATTCTGATGTGTGGAGTGATGAACACCAGGCAATAGTAGAAACTAATATAGATATTTTAGATCACAATATTTATGGTAGAGATAATGCTTTTGATTATCGATTAAGAACACCTTGGAAACTAAATTTAAGTTTAGGGCATAATGTGGGTACTGTACTTGCATTAGGTGCAGAATATGAATATCAAGATTACGCTAGCTCTAAGTTTTTCTATCGTGATGGTTCTGGAGATGAAATTGGTTTTATTAATGATCAACGCAACCAACTGAAACAGGTTCATACTATCCGTTTGGGTGGAGAAGTAAAAGTTATCCCTGAAGTGGCTTTCCGTTTTGGATATAATTTAGAAACAGCAAGCTTTGAAAAAAGTGCTTTTAAATATGTACATCCAGATTCACCAGTAACCGATACAGCTTTCTTTAATAAAGATGGTGTGCGAAACACATATACAATTGGTATGGGGTATATGGGGTCAATGTGGTACGTTGATTTAGCTTATAAATACGATACACGTAAAACTCACTTCTATCCATTTGATACAATAGATTTACCAGAATCTTCAATTAAAATGAACAATAGCTCGGTGTTATTGACATTGGGTGTACGATTATAATTTTTTAATATTTATATGTTGATTTAAAGGTCGAATTCTCCACAGGGGAATTTGACCTTTTTGTTTAGACTCTCTAAAATTGTTTCTAAATAGCAAGGGTGATTCATTATAATGAACCACCCTTGCTGTTTTTATCAAGTTGCTATTATGACTTAAAGTTAATACTCAACTTTATCTTCTTTCTTCATCCAATAATCGAATGCAGCGATAGCTTCATCTCCCATCATTTCTTCTGATGGTAGTTTACGTTGTTTTGGGGCGAGTTCAATTTCCTCGTAAATAAAGGAATCATCGAATCCAATATTTTTGGCATCAACCTTTGTGTTAGCATAATAAAGCTTGTCCAATCTAGCCCAATAAATTGCACCTAGACACATTGGACAAGGCTCACAAGAGCTATATATTTCATAACCACTAAGGTCGAATGTTTTTAGTTTTTTTGTTGCTTCGCGGATAGCACTAACTTCTGCATGAGCAGTAGGATCGCAACTATCTGTAACACGGTTAACCCCCATTGCAACAATCTCTCCATTCTTCGCGATAACTGCACCAAAAGGACCACCATCACTCTTTACATTCTCCATTGATAAAGCTATCGCTTTACGCATTAATTCTTCTTTTGTCATAGTGCTATATCTATTAATTATTAAAGTTTACCTAAAATTTTATCCATCACCCAATTCACTGTTGTGGCATTGAACCCATCACTATTGCATATCGATTTACCCAGAAGATGGTCAACTACTGATTGAATTAATGGTTGTTGTACGTGTTGAGGATTCTCCACAACTATTTCTCGTCGCCCAGACTCTGTATGTAGTGCTATTGGTTCAAAAGAGAATACTGAAAAGCAAATCATACCTTTGTCTCCTATAATCTCGATACGGTCTTCTTTAGCCGACTCATGTGCCACAAAACACCAAGAACCACTTCCAATTAATCCTGAGTCAAATCGGAAACAAGCACTTATCGAATCTTCAGCTTCGTAGAGTTTTCCTAGATTATTTTTAAATCCTTTGGCATCTAGAATACAACCGAACATATTTTCAAGAAGATTTATTTGATGCGGTGCTAAGTCATAAAAATAACCTCCACCCGCAATATCAGGTTGAACACGCCAAGGCAAGTTCTCCTTATTATAATCTAAGTTACGTGGAGGCTGTGCAAATCGAATTTGTACATTGATAACTTTACCAACCTCGCCTTTTTCTACAAGATCTTTTATTGTTTGGAAATAGGGCAGGTAAGGTCTGTAGTAAGCTACAAAGCAAGGCAAATTCATTTCTTGAGCAACTCTATTAATTCTACAACACTCCTCGTAGGTAACTGCCATTGGTTTTTCAATGTAGACCGGTTTACCAGCCTTTAAAGCCATCACTGCATAAGTCGCATGTGAAGAAGGTGGAGTAGCTATATAAATGGCATTAACCTCAGGGTCATTTACGATTTTTTGTGCGTCGTCATACCACTTTGGTATGTTATGTTCTTTAGCGTAGTTCTTAGCTTTATCGGCATTTCTACTCATTACAGCTACGACTTCCGATTGATTTACTTTTTGGAATGCAGGTCCACTTTTGTACTTAGTAACCTCTCCACAACCAATAAATCCCCACTTAATAATCTTTTCTTCCATTTAAATATCTTAATCTATTGCACACTATCCCTTTAAAGGAAATTCCCTTTATGAGCTATTTCATTAATCTACGAAATATATGGGCATAAAAATAGCCTTAGCGAAGTATTATCGTAAGACTATTTAAATATATTGTATTTAGTTGATTTATTCAAGAAAACTACTGATAATATTTCGTGTATAAGTCTTTATACTCCTCTGTTTTTAAGAAGTCTATAATCCATACGTTCAAACTATCCAATAGCTCTGGAGCTTTCGTGTTTACGCCCCAAGAATAAAATTGTGTAAAGCCTATTGCTAAACTAATATCTATATTATCCAAGTCTTTACTTGCAGACTTTGCAATAATTTCGTCACAGACAGCATAATCTATATCACTGTGAGACACCAGTATTGGTAAGGCTTCTTGCCCATACTTCTCTATTTCTTGCGTGTAAATGGTATCGGCAATTTCATTACTTAAATTTTGGATTCTGTATTTTGAAGGAGAGTTCTTTGTAATAAAGAGTGTTTTCTTTTTAAGATCCAATTGATTGGTGATATTTGTGCTGTCTTTTCGCTGAACCAGCACTTGCTTATTTGTAACAATAGGAAATGTAAGTGCCAACAAGTCTTTAATTTCTTTACTACCAATAACATTCGAAGCAATTAAATCTACTTCGCCTTTTCGCAGTCTTTTTATTTGGTCATTAATATTCGAAGAAGCTGCGATGTTTAGCTTAAAACCTTTATTAGCCAATATATATTGAATCAATTCATGTTGAAATCCGGCAATGGAATCGTGATCCACATAATAGTTCGGAGCACCATATGAAGTAACTATATTAATCTCTCCAGATTTTATAATCGATTTATAATCGCGTATGTTGAAAAGATAATCCGAACCTTTAGAGCAGACCGTTGCAATTACTACTCCAATGAGTATTATAAAGAATAAACGAATTGATTTTTTAGCTTTAAGTGACATGGCTGTAGGTTTAGGTAAACTCATTTAATCGTAGAAATTCCACGAGATACCAATCTTGAATAAACGAGGGTTGATTGGGTAGTGGGGAACAAGAAATGAGCGGTTGTTACCCATTCCTTGATTCACGTGCGTTACCATTGCATAAATACGAGTACGTTTTAAATGCAGGTTAGCATATATGTTAATGATCGGATAAGCACCTACAGAAACTTGGTCGTCTGTGGGCTGAATGTGATAATTTTGTAGCACTGGATTATATGCCAACGCATTGTATTTTGTAAAGTACCTAACATCAGATCCCAATTGAACTTTTAGCACCTTTTTAGCTAGACTAGTTTCAATATAGAAGTTGTGATATAAAGATATTTTAGGCAAAGGAATAACTTCGTTCTTACTGCTTGACTGCCATGTTACTTCATTATCAAGGTGGAATACCCCAAATTTAAAGTTTTGTCGAAGCGTAGCCGATAATACTTGGACGTTGTCACCATATTGAAGTGGTGTCGCATCTGGTCCATAATACAAGTAATCTTTTACATTCTCGAAAGAAAAACGTAAGAAGGTTTTTGTTCTATTGTAGCCAAGTTCTCCACCAATTCGCTGTTTGAAGACATTCTTAAATTTAGGCATTCCGTTTTTACCAGCATCCCAATACAAGTGATTAGCATGGAAATGGCGCATAAAGAAGCCTGGGCGGAGGTTAGACATATCTGCAAACCCCCTAAGATTAATGGTGTCGTTCTTAATTGGGATATTGAATTTAACATCTGCATTCACCTTGAAATTCCCCGTGTAATATCTAGAGATACCTGTTTCTGCACGTAGGTTATAGTTGAAAATAGTACTTGACTCATGACTTAATTCTCCCCCAACAAATAGCTCATTTTGATTGTACACCTTTGTCTTTAATGGGTCTTTAGTCATTAACTCATATCTGCTTATTTTACTGTTTAAAAACACAGTAAGTCCCATAGGAACATATTTGTTAAGTCCTTCTGTTAGTGACAAACCAATAGTGTTTTCAAAAGTAAGTCCAGTAGTTAAATCATTACTTGTATTATCGTCTAGATTGATGTAGGTGTTGTCATAATACTCTCTAGGTTCGTCTTTCCCGATAAATTTATGTACAAAACGTTGTACTTTAAAAGTATGAATAAAACTTGTTACTGGAATATATCTAGAGTCAACAATGGTGTCATTCTCATTTGTTTCTTCATCGATAACTATTCTTTCAATCTCTTTGTTGAATCCCAAATTATATCGGTGGTTGTAATAGACATAGAAGTCATTGTTACGGTTCCATGTACGATTTAAATTCACTGGAATATTCTGAGTCTCGTAATTTTGTTTACCCTCCGACATGTCTTCAGGATTAGTAATGTAACGATCGTCAATGATACCACCATTTTCGCCCATTTTCATAACAAAGTTGTTGAACATGAAATGTGCTTGGTATTTTTCGCCTTGATAACTACCAAAAACACCACCATTGAAGAAAGAAGTTGCTTGATGTTGATAGTATCCTCTGCCATACAGATAATCAAAATTAAATCCGAAAGCTAATTTTTCATTGGCATTAACCGAGAAATACGCTTTAAAGCGGTCGTCCCCATTAATCTTATTACCAGAACTATGGTATGCTAGATTTGTATAGGGTACATTACTATTAGTGAAAAAGAATTGGCTGGGTTTAAAATAGAACGTAGAAAATGGTTGTAAGAAGTAGGGTACATCTTCGTTGTTTTTATCTCTTTCCATGTAAAAACGAGACATTCTTGGTGCACCTAAGTTCCCAATGTGGTTATATGACCCTCTAAGGCCATCATCTAGGTTTGTATTTTGAAAATAGCTATACAGTGTATCTGCATAGACACGGTTTACGTTGCCAAGCTTTTCGCTAATTTGCCACATATAAAGTGTAGGAGGGAGTGCCTTGACATCAGTTTTAGTAGAATCTTCTAAACTCTCTGGTCGAGTTGTAGGGTCAATTGGATTACCAAACTGGTCGAGTTCGTTTCCGAATTGGTCATAGCGTACACGCTGTCCAAATTCGTTATATTTAGGCTTTGATTGGGCATATACTTGTGTAAATCCACCCAAAAAAAGTATAGTTATTGCAATAAAAAGCTGTCTCATAATTAAGAGGCAAATATACAATAAAAAGTGTTGTAGGCTTTGATTAACTTTATCTTTATTACCTAAAAAATCATATACTCCCTAAAAGAGTATATGATTTCCTTGATATTTAATGCTAAAGAGGACTATTATTTTAGCTCTTTAATCAGTTCTTTTCCTTTTTCGATAGCTTCCTCATTCATCGGAATTAATTTATGATGACGTTCTGGAAGTGACTTGTAAAGTCCATTAATAACGCTTTCTAATTTTACAATTGGTAAAACTTTAAGTAATCCACCTAAAACTATCATGTTGAAAGCTTTACTGTTGTTTATTTGGATTGAACCTTCCACAGCATTGATGTGATATACTTTGATATCTTTACGAGTAGGTGGCTCTATAATGGTTGACTCCTCGTAAATTAGAATTCCTCCGGGTTTAACAGATTTCTCAAACTTCTTTAGTGAAGGTTGATTAAGAACAATAGCTACGTCAAAAGTACTAAGGATTGGAGATGAAATTTTGTCATCACTTATAATGACTGTTACGTTTGCTGTACCACCTCGTTGTTCTGGTCCATATGCAGGCATCCAAGTAACTTCTTTATCTTCCATTAATCCAGAGTATGCCAAAATCTTACCCATCGATAGTACACCTTGTCCACCGAATCCTGCGATAATTATTTCTTCTTTCATAATCCTCCTTATTTGTCTTTACTTTTATCTTTTAAATCTCCCAATGGATAGTATGGAAACATGTTTTCCTCCATCCATTTATTTGATTGTGCAGGAGTCATTTTCCAACCCGATGAGCATGTTGAAACAATTTCAACTAGGTTTGAACCTTTACCTTCCATTGAGTTAGTAAATGCTTTTTTAATGGCTCTTTCTGCTTTCTTTATAGCACCAACAGTATGTACAGATTGTCTTGTAACATAGGCAGTACCTTCAAGTTGAGCAGCAATCTCTGTCATTTTTAGTGGGTAACCATGTTGCTCCACATCACGTCCTGTAGGACAAGTAGCTGTTGGCATTCCTAACAAAGTTGTTGGAGCCATCTGCCCACCAGTCATTCCATATATTCCATTGTTTATGAATATAATGGTGATGTTTTCACCACGATTTAGTGCATGAATTGTTTCGGCAGTACCAATACAAGCTAAGTCACCATCACCCTGATAAGTGAAGACCAAGCGGTCTGGCCATAATCTTTTAATTGCTGAAGCCAATGCTGGTGCACGACCATGAGCAGCTTCTTGCCAGTCTATGTCGATGTAGTTGTAGATAAATACGGCACACCCTACAGGAGAGATACCTATTGATTTATTTTCAAGTCCCATCTCTTTAATCACATTTGCTACAAGTTTATGAACAACTCCATGGCTACAGCCAGGGCAATAGTGCATATCATTATCATTCATCAGCTCGGGCTTCTGATAAACTAAATTTTCCGGTTTAATTATGTCTTTTACTTCCATAAGAATAGGATGTATTAATTGGTAAATCGAATAATAAACTCAAGGACCTTAACAAAAATTGCAGCTCCACAAATGTAAATAAATAGCTGAAAATCATCGGCTACGAAATAGGTTATTACGGCAGCTACAGCTCCAACTAGAAATATGATGTTTAATATAGATCTTAATTTATGCGGTGTCATTTTGTTAATTTCTCTTTTATTATATTATCCAATAAGTTTAGTTTTGATAGCGTTTACGATTTCGTCTGGACTTGGTACAATACCTCCCAAACGTCCGAAATGGTCAACATGAATACGTCCATTAACAGCTAGTTTAATGTCTTCAACCATCTGTCCTGCATTCAATTCAACCGAAAGGAAACCTTTCACTTTATCGGCATAATCGCTGATAATTTTAGTAGGGAAAGGCCAAAGTGTAATTGGACGAATAAGCCCTACTTTAATTCCTTCCTTACGAGCTATCTCAATTGCTTTTTGACTGATTCTAGCCATTGCACCAAACGCTACAATAAGGTATTCTGCATCATCGCAGTACAACTCTTCATATCTCACTTCATTTTCTTCAATTACTTTGTATTTTTCTTGGAATGAGATGTTCTTCTTTTCCATTTCTGAAGATTGAAGCTCTAGTGACGTGATGATATTTGGTTTCCCGCCTTTATGTTTTCCTGTTGTTGCCCAAGGACAACGTGCAATAACCTCTTCATCAGTAAGTCTGGTTTGTTGTTCAGGAAGAACTAATTTTTCCATCATTTGTCCAACAACACCATCTGCTAGCATCATTACAGGGTTTCTATATTTGAAAGCTAGTTCAAAACCTAAACCTACGAAATCTGCCATTTCTTGTACAGATGCAGGTGCTAATGTTATTAAACGGTAGTCGCCATGTCCACCACCTTTTACAGTTTGGAAATAATCGGCTTGGCTAGGTTGGATTGTTCCTAAACCAGGACCACCACGCATAACATTCACAATTAAACAAGGAAGTTCTGCACCTGCGATGTAAGAAATTCCTTCTTGTTTTAAGCTGATGCCAGGACTAGAAGATGATGTCATAACCATCTTTCCACTTCCCGCACCACCATAAACCATATTTATGGCAGCAACTTCACTTTCAGCTTGTAGAACAACCATTCCAGATGTTTTCCAAGGTTGAAGTTCTGCTAATGTTTCTAGTACTTCAGATTGAGGAGTAATAGGATAGCCAAAATAGCCATCTACACCGTAGCGAATTGCAGCATGTGCAATTGCTTCGTTACCCTTCATTAAAACGACTTCTTTTTTTGCCATATCTTAATGTATCTTTTTATTCTGATTTAACTCGATATACCGAAATGCATCCATCAGGGCAAACAAGCGCGCAACTTGTACATCCTGTACATGCCTCTTTTACAATGGGCTGAGCATAGTTATAGCCCCTCATGTTTACCTCTTTTCCTAGAGATATTACATCGAAAGGGCAGGCTACTACGCACAGATTACACCCCTTACAACGTTCCGTATTCACTACGATTGCGCCTCTCATTTTTGCCATATGCATTTATTTATTGGTTGAACATATCTTTATTGAAAAACTCTAAAATATCTATGATCATCTTTCTCATCTTTATAGCATCACTGTTGGGGTTGATATCAATGGCCAATTGAAAGTTGTTTAATGCTTCTTTCCAATTGGTTTGTTTCTGATATGCCTTTCCTAGTAAAATATAAATAGTTTCCTGATCGGTAGTTTCCGACAGTCTGTGAGATAGGTAGTCTATTGACTCTTGAATCTTACCTTGTCTAATATTTTCCTCAATTTGAGCACGTTCTTGCTCATTCATAGGTAATTGTTTTAATATTGGTTAAAATCAAAGATAATTTTTATTTTGATAAGTAGAAATTTGTAGCCTTTAAATTAGCAGAAAAAAAAGATTAATTATTATTTCTACACTAAATATTAA
>JASLDF010000063.1 GCA_030151635.1 Bacteroides sp.
TTTTTCTTTAAATTAGTTCGAAAACCTCAATCATAACGCCAATTGTCTTATATAAATGTGTCGGTAGATGGCACTGTAATCTCACTTTAGTGCCTCGAATGCTCCTATAAAGGGTAAGTGTGCTTGTATCTTCGGATAATTTTTATGCATTTACCAAACTTTAACCCCATATGCTCTAAAAACGTCAAGAGTAATGCCCTTATGATAGCATATAGTCTAAAAATATTACTATTTTTGTACATCTGACATTAAAAAAACTGACTCAAATTAGAATCATGATACAGACAAAATTGAGAGGTATGGGCGTGGCGCTAATCACTCCATTCAATGACGATGAAAGTATCGACTATCCTGCGTTGCTGCGAATGGTCGATTATCTTCTTCAAAATAATGCCGATTTCTTGTGTGTGTTGGGCACCACTGCGGAGACTCCAACACTTACGGATGATGAAAAAGCGAAGGTTAAAAAGATGGTTATCGAACGTGTGAACGGTAAAATTCCGATTCTTCTAGGCGTTGGAGGTAACAATACACGTGCCTTGGTAGATAGCTTGAAGAACGACGATTTTACAGGTGTTGATGCTATTTTGTCTGTAGTTCCATATTATAATAAACCGTCTCAAGAGGGTATTTACCAGCACTATAAAGCCATATCGGAAGCCACCAAACTGCCCATTGTTCTTTACAATGTACCAGGCAGAACAGGGGTGAACATGACGGCACAAACGACTTTGCGCATTGCACGTGATTTTAAAAACGTGATTGCCATTAAAGAGGCATCGGGAGATATTACCCAAATGGATGAGATTATTAAGAACAAACCAGCTAATTTTGATGTCATATCGGGCGATGATGGGATTACTTTCCCACTGATTACATTGGGTGCTGTGGGCGTTATATCGGTGATAGGGAATGCTTTTCCTCGTGAATTTAGTCGCATGACACGCTTGGCTCTTCAGGGAGATTACGAACATGCGTTGGCGATTCACCATAAATTTACCGAACTTTTTAATTTGCTTTTCATTGATGGGAACCCTGCTGGAGTGAAATCGATGCTTAGTGCTATGGGAATGATTAAGAATAAACTTCGACTACCGCTTATTCCGACACGAATAACAACCTTCGAGGCGATTCGAAACGTGCTCAACGAGCTAAATATTAAATGCTAACCAAGGAAAGGGTGGGATAATTTGAATGTTTTCAACGTGTGCCACCTTTTCTACATCTATATTTTAACATTTTAGAGATACTTTCACTTTTATTAAGTTGCTACAACACGTTAAAACTTGTAGATTTGAATGTCTAACAAACTGAAATTAAGAAACTAAAAACTAATAATACTTATGGCGGAACAACTAGATATTCGTGAATTAAACGAAATGATAGAGAAGCACAGCGCTTTTTTAACACATCTAACCACAGGCATGGATCAAGTGATTGTGGGCCAAAAACACCTTGTTGAATCTTTATTAATCGGTTTGCTATCCGACGGACACGTACTTCTTGAAGGTGTTCCTGGTCTTGCAAAAACGTTGGCAATCAAAACATTGGCTTCGTTAATCGATTCTAAATACTCTCGTATTCAATTTACTCCGGACTTATTACCTGCCGACGTTGTGGGTACAATGATATACAGCCAGAAGGACGAGGATTTCCAAATTAAAAAAGGACCAATCTTTGCTAACTTTATTCTTGCTGATGAGATTAACCGTGCTCCTGCAAAAGTGCAAAGTGCGTTGCTTGAAGCCATGCAAGAGCGTCAAGTAACCATTGGTAAAGAGACTTTTAAGTTGCCAGAGCCTTTCTTGGTGTTGGCTACTCAAAACCCGATTGAACAAGAGGGTACCTATCCGTTGCCAGAGGCACAGGTTGACCGTTTCATGTTGAAAGTGAACATCAGCTATCCAGAGGCAGATGAAGAGCGTCGCATTATTCGTGCACACATCGACAACAAGAAGATGGAAGTGAGTCCTATTTTAAAGGCGGAAGAAATTACAGAAGCTCGTAAATGGGTTCGTAAGGTGTATATTGACGAAAAGATTGAGAAATACATTGTTGACATTGTGTTTGCTTCTCGTTACCCAGAGAAATTTGGCTTAGGTAACTTGAAAGATTACATTCAATTTGGTGGTTCGCCTCGTGCCTCTATCAACTTGGCGTTGGCTGCTCGTTCTTATGCGTTCATTAAACGCCGTGGATACGTGGTTCCTGAAGACGTACGTGCGGTGGCTCACGATGTAATGCATCACCGTATTGGTTTGAGCTACGAAGCTGAAGCGAACAACATTACTGCCGATCAAATTGTAACCGAAATCTTGAACAAGGTTGAAGTGCCTTGATGTTGAGCTAGAACAAAGAGAAAGTCATTTTATTTGATCTAAACACTCAAATCAATACATGGATACAAGTGATATATTAAAAAGAGTTCGACGCATTGAGATAAAAACACGTGGATTGTCCAACAATATTTTTGCTGGACAATATCACTCTGCTTTTAAGGGTAGAGGTATGGCCTTTTCCGAGGTGCGTGAATATCAATATGGCGATGACGTTCGTGATATTGATTGGAACGTAACTGCACGTTTTAACAAGCCTTATATTAAGGTGTTTGAAGAGGAACGAGAGCTGACCGTAATGTTACTTATTGACGTTTCGGGCAGTTTGGAATTTGGTACCATCAAACAGACTAAAAAGGATATGCTAACCGAGATTGCGGCAACGCTGGCTTTCTCGGCTATTCACAACAACGACAAGATTGGGGTGATTTTCTTTTCGGATCAAATCGAGAAGTTTATCCCACCTAAGAAGGGTCGTTCGCACATTCTTTTTATTATCCGGGAATTGCTTGATTTTAAAGCTCAAAGCACGAAAACAGATATTAAATTGGGTATTGAATACCTAACCAACGTAATGAACCGAAGATGTACGGCATTTATCTTGTCCGATTTTATCGACCCTCAGGATTATAAAAATGCCTTAACCATTGCCAACCGGAAACACGACGTTATTGCCATCCAAATCTACGATAAACGTGTAGCTGAATTGCCAAACGTGGGACTGATGAAGGTGCGTGATGCCGAAACTGGACACGAGCAATGGATTGACACTTCGTCGGCTGCGTTGCGAAATGCCCACCATCAGTGGTGGAAAGATAAACAGGCCAAACTAAACGACACACTGACCAGAAGTAATGTCGATAGCGTCTCCGTTCGTACGGACGATGACTATGTGAAGGCCTTATTAAGTCTATTTGGTAAAAGAAATTAAACATGAATCGAAGAATAAAGCTATTTACATTGTTCGTTCTAATGGCCTGTACCAACGTATGGGCTCAAAATGTAAGTGTTACAGCCAAAATTGATTCTGTACATCTAATGATTGGCGAACAAGCTATTTTTGAACTTCAAGTGCGTCTTGGAGCAGATCAAAAAGCACAGTTGCCATTATTAACAGATACCATTGTCAAGGGGGTGGATGTGATTGATTTCGCACCCGTAGATACGGTGTTTCACGATGGTAAAAAGAGCATGACGTTGAGTCAGCGCTACCGAATTACCTCTTTTTCACCTAAAATGTATCTTATACCACCCATTGCCGTTACGGTAAACGATCAAGAGTACAAATCATCGCCCATCTCTTTAAAGGTGGAGACATTTCCCGATATTGAACAGGCAAATCCTGAAGAGTATTTCGGAGCAAAAGACATCTTAACTCCTCCATTTGTTTGGGGCGACTGGATTGTCTTTTTCTTGAGTTTACTACTGATAGCACCTTTTATTGCTCTGCTTATCTATATGGTGATGCGTCTGCTGGACAATCAGCCTATTATTCGACGCATAAAGTTGGAGCCTAAACGATTGGCTCACCTTGAAGCGATGGATGAATTGGAAGAGCTGAAAAGCAAAAAGGTGTGGGAGAGCGAAGGAGCAAAGGTCTATTATACCGAGCTTACCGACGTTTTGCGTAACTACATGAAGAGCCGTTTTAACTTTAATGCACTTGAAATGACTTCGTCTGAAATCATTGCCGAATTGGGTAAGATTAAAGACAAAGAGGAGATTGAGCGTCTAAAACAACTGTTTGAAACAGCCGACTTGGTGAAATTTGCTAAGTTTAAACCGTATCAAGGAGAGTATGACGACAACCTAACAAAGGTGTACGAATTTATTGATAGAACAAAAGAAGTGCCCGATCCAGATGCCAAACCAGAACCAACCGAAGAGGTGATTATCGAAAAGAGATCATTGGTTACGAAGTTGATTCTAGGGGGTGTAGCCTTGTTGGCAACCGCAGGTATCATCACTTGCATCTTCTTTATTGTTCGTGAAGGAGGAGATTTTTTACGAAGCTTCTTCTAAATTAGTAAACACACTTAAAATACAAAAAGAATGGTTTTTGCCCATATAGAATATTTATTGCTATTACTTCTACTCATCCCGTTGGTGGTATGGTACGTAATGCGTCATCGTAATTTCGACCCGTCTATGCAGGTCTCCGATGCTCGTGTTTATGCCCATACACCCAAAAGCTACAAGAATTATTTGCTACACGTGCCGTTTGGATTGCGTATTCTAGCACTTATCTTCTTGATTATTGTGTTGGCCAGACCGCAGTCTATCAACAGCTGGAAGACGCAGAATGTAGAAGGAATTGATATTATGTTGGCGATCGACGTTTCAACCAGTATGTTGGCGGAAGATCTTCAACCTAACCGTCTGGAAGCTGCTAAAAAGGTGGCTTCGAGCTTCATTAACGACCGTCCGAACGATAACATGGGAATTACCATTTTCGCAGGCGAGAGTTTTACACAATGTCCACTAACGAGCGACCATACCGTGTTGCTAAATCTATTTAATAACATCCAAACGGGTATTATTGATGATGGAACTGCCATTGGTATGGGTATTTCGAATGCTGTGGCACGTTTAAAAGATAGTCAAGCGAAATCGAAAACCATCATCTTGTTGACCGATGGTTCGAACAATGCGGGTTCTATCTCGCCATTAACAGCTGCCGAGTTGGCTAAAAAGTTTAACATTCAGATTTACACCATTGGGGTGGGTACTCGTGGATTGGCTCCATATCCGTTAAGGACAATTGGTGGCGTGGTTCAATACATCCAAACCGAGGTTGATATCGACGAAGATATGTTGCAAGAGATTGCCGACATTACCGATGGAATGTACTTTAGAGCGACCGACAATGCGAGTCTGGAAGGTATCTACAAGAAAATTGATGAGCTTGAAAAGACGAAGTTAAATGTAAAAGAGTATAATAAGCGTCAAGAGAATTACAAATTGTTTGCTTTAATTGCATTCTTCCTGGTACTTGCGGAGGTGTTGCTACGTCAAACAATTCTACGTAAAATGCCTTAATGGCTTCTTCTGATGTGAAATGATAAAGATTTAGATAAGATGTTTCGATTTGAACAACCTGCCTATTTATATTTGTTGCTTTTGCTTCCAGCATTGGTGGCACTCTATTTTTACGGAAATTACCGTAGAAAGAAGGCGATAAAAGAGTTTGGTGATCCCGATTTAATTGCCAACCTAATGCCTACGGTGTCGGTTTTAAGACCTACACTGAAGTTTTGGCTGCTCTTTGCAGTAATTGGTTTGTTTAGTTTTCTGTTGGCTCGTCCGCAGTTTGGTACTCGTCTTGAAAACGTGGACCGTAAAGGAATTGAGGTTATTGTAGCACTCGACATATCGAATTCGATGTTGGCACAAGATGTTAGCCCTAGTCGTTTGGAACGCTCTAAAATGATTATCTCGAAATTGGTTGATGAGCTGCACAACGATAAAGTGGGATTAATTCTCTTTGCTGGTGATGCTTTTACGCAACTACCCATTACGAGCGATTATGTATCGGCAAAAATGTTCCTTCCGAGCATTCGTCCCGATTTAATTGAACGCCAGGGTACGGATATTGGTAAGGCAGTAGAATTGGCTATGCACAGTTTCACTTCTGATTCTGAAGTGGGTAAAACAGTAATTGTCATTACCGATGGTGAAGACCACGAACCAGGATCAATAGAGATGGTGAAAAATGCTGCCAAACAAGGTGTCCAAGTGAATGTTATGGGCATTGGTTCTGTGGGTGGTGCACCCATTCCGTTGGGCAACGGCGAGTTCTTAAAAGACCGTGAAGGCAATGTTGTCGTAACCAAGCTTAACGAAGAGATGGCACAATCTATCGCAGCGGCTGGTAATGGCGTGTATGCACACGTTGACAACAGCAACACTGCACAACAAGCGGTTATCAAAGAGTTAAATAAATTGCAGAAGGCCGATATATCAACCAAAATATTCAAAGACTACGACGAACAGTTCCAAGTGTTTGCTTGGTTTATTCTAATCCTTTTAGTCGCAGAATTGTTGATTATCAATAAGCGTAACTCCCTATTTATTAAGTGGGAAAAATTCTTTAAAAAGTAGAACATGAGACTCAAACGATATTTTTTAGGTTTCTTTGCATTGGCATGCATTTCTCCAGCTGTTATGGCACAGAAAGACATCCGTCAGCAGCTAAGAAAAGGAAATAAAGCGTATAATGATAGCATCTATCGCGATGCAGAAATAGCGTATCGTAAAGCCATTGATGCTTCTCCAAAGGAAGAGCGTTCTATGGCTCACTACAATTTAGGAAATACGTTGTTGTTGCAAAGCAAAGCAGATGAAGCCCTTAAGGAGTATGAAAAAGCTGCTGCAGGGAACAAAAACGATGCCGAACTGGCTGAGATTTACCATAATATGGGTGTAGCTCATCAAGGTAAAAATGAGTTTGAAAAGGCAATTGAGAGCTACAAGAAGTCGTTAATAAAAAATCCAAAAGACGATGAAACTCGTTATAACTTGGCGCTGTTGTTAGGAGAACAAGAGCAACAGGAACAAGATAAGAAAGACGATAAAAAAGACGACCAGAAAGAGAAGCAGGACAAGCAAGATCAAAAACAAGATCAGCAGAAAGACCAGCAAAAAGACAAACAAGACAAACAACAAGAACAGCAACCAAACGAGCCCGAAATGTCGAAAGACACCGCAGAGCAGTTGTTAGAATCGGTTCTTCGTGACGAAAAGAAAACGCAAGAGAAGGTTCAAAAACAGATGATGCTCCGCAACAAGAATAAACTTGAAAAAGAGTGGTAGGTGGGTCAATTTAATTGCTATTAACAGAACAAGATTAAGGATATATATGAAATGTGATGTAAAATTTAGGGTGAAAGCGTTGTGCTTAGCAGTTCTAGCTATGATGCTAGTTGGCACAAAAGCATGGGCCGCCGACGATGTGAAGTTGGAGGTTACAGCACCTAGTACCGTCGAAATGGGGGCACAGTTTGAAATTGCCTATACGGTAAACAGTGCTGAAGCAACGGGTTTCCGTGCTCCATCGTTCGATAATTTGGACGTAAAGTTCGGGCCAACAACCTCCAGGCAGTCATACAGAACCAGTGTTAATGGTCAAGTTACGCAGGTGAGTAATGTTACGTACACTTATATTGTGATGCCCGTAAAGGTGGGACAAGTTTCTTTACCTGCTGCGTCAATCACGGTAAAAGGAAAGACTTATAAATCGGCTCCTGTCAATATTAAGGTGATACCCGAGGATAAGAATGCTCGTAGTTCTCAATCAAACAGTGGGGTGAAACGTAATAATAAGGTGTCGAGCGACGATCTTTTTGTGGTTGCACAGCTTTCAAAGACGGAGGCGTATGAACAAGAAGCAATTCTTCTGACTTATAAGTTATATGCATCGGCAGTGAATATTCTTACTGTTACACCCAATAAATCGCCCGATTTTAAAGGGTTCCATGCACAAAACATATCAAACTTAAACAACACTCGTTGGGAATTAGACCGTTACAAGGGTCGCAATTACCGTACGGCTGTTTTGCAGCAAGAGCTTATTTTCCCACAACAATCGGGTAAACTAACCATTAATCCTTCGGTTTACGAGGTGGCCATTGAGCAACCCGTAGAGTTTGAAGATCCGTTCGATGCGTTTTTCAACTCATCAAGAAGTAGCAGTTTCCGTCAAATGGTTTCATCACAACCTATCACGGTCAATGTTAAGCCGCTTCCTTCAAAACCATTGGGTTATAACGGTGCAGTGGGTAATTTCACCATGACTACAGATGTTAGTAGCCTAGAAGTGAAAGCAAACGAGGCTGTAACGATTAAATTGATTATTTCGGGAACAGGTAATATGAAGCTGATGTCGAATCCTGTAGTGGAATTTCCATCAGATTTCGAGCTTTATGACCCTAAGATTGAAGACAACGTACGTATCTCGGAAAATGGAGATACCGGGAATCGTGTCATCGAGTACTTAGTTATTCCTCGTCATGAAGGAAACTTCAAGATTGACCCGATTAAATTCAACTACTTCGACTTGAAAACAAAGAGCTACAAGACGTTGAGTTCTCAAACCATCAATTTGAAGGTTGCTAAATCGGCAAATGGATCTGGTACGGGCAATGCTGGTGGTAGTGTAGTTGTAAATAACTTTACCAATAAAGAGGACTTAAAGATATTGAACGAGGACATTCGTTTTATCAAACAAAACGAGGTTACACTGCGCACAGAGCCTAATTTTATTCAAGGCACTTGGGGCTACCGTTTGTTCTTTATCCTTACATTGGTGGCTTTGGGTATTTTTATCATCTTTAATTTGAAACAAGCTCAAATCAATAACAACGTCGCATTATCACGTAATAAAAAAGCCAATAAAATGGCTCGTAACCGAATGAAAGCTGCCTATAAACTAATGACAGCCAACAACAAAAACGAGTTCTACGATGAGGTTCTACGTGCATTGTGGGGTTATATTAGCGATAAATTGACCATTCCAATGTCTAAGTTGACAAAAGATACCATTGACCAAGAGTTAGTGGCGTATAATGTGGACGAGTCGCTTCGTAAAGACTTCATTGATTTGTTGAACGACTGCGAATTTGCGAAGTTTGCTCCTGGCGATGATAGTTTGGCGATGGATAAAATCCTAGAACGCTCAACAACCTTGATTGGTAATTTAGATGGTGTAATCAAAAACAAAAAGAACTAATGATGAAGAAATATACAATCTATATCTTGATGGTACTGTTCTGCTCAATGCCTGTTTTTGCTGCAGATGACGTTACAGAGGCTGCTGTTGATGCGGTGGACCAATTGCCACGTATAGAAGCTGATGCTACAATCACCAAGGCCATGGCCGATAGTGCATACATCCGTAATGAGTATGCAACGGCAATTCAAATGTACGAAGCGTTGTTGCAACAAGGTACAGCAGCCGAGGTTTATTACAACTTGGGTAATGCATACTTTAAAGCAGATAACATTGCTAAGGCCATCGTAAACTACGAAAGAGCCTTATTGCTAGAGCCTAATAACGGCGATTTCAAGGCAAATTTAACCATTGCTCGTGCTAAAATCGTTGATAAATATGAAGCACCTACCGAGCTATTCCTAGTGAGCTGGGGCAAATGGATTGTCAACACAATGACCTCGAATCAATGGGCTGTATTGTCTATGATAATTTTCGTTCTGTTTCTAGGTAGCCTAGGAACTCTAATCCTCTACAAACGTGGTCATATTAAACGTATTGCCCTGATTGTAACGGTTGTAATGTTGGTACTTACCCCAATTACAGTGTTCTGTGCAAGCTATCAGAAGACACAATACTTTACACGAGAGGCAGCAATTGTAATTGAACCTAGCGTTGTGGTACGTAGCACTCCTAGTGAGTCTGGTACCTCTTTATTCGTGTTGCACGAAGGTAAACGAGTAGAGATTAAAGACAACTCAATGAGCAGTTGGAAGGAAATTCGTCTTGAAAATGGAGAAGTAGGGTGGTTGCCGATCGAAGCAATTGAGGTAATTTAATCCTCCTAAATTTATATTATTAAGGCTGATGCAGTTAACGACTACATCAGCTTTTTTACTTTCTAATATTCGATCCAGATGAACCACTCACATCTTGCTAGCGTAGATTAATTTTACAATGTTGATACCGACGCTCTTATACCCCGTAAGCCTTAAAATCTTCTATCTGTTTTCGAATAAAGCATCTGAATATGAAGCATTAAGCTAGATGTAGGTTGACAGGTATTTAGGGTTGCAGAAAGCGTCTTGAAGGGAACATCAGAAGAAAAAACTGAAAGTGTTGCTGGTGTAGAAGTCTAAATCGTGGAATCTCTTGAGTGAGTAGCTGTAACGACACATTCCAGATTGATAAGTAGTTGTGGAATAACAGTCTACGAGTATACCTTTGAGATACTGGTTTTATTATTTAACTTTAAATGTTAAGAAATCTGTCGGTTTTGTAAACCCAAATGCCCACAGTTTGTTATCATTAAAAGAGAGTACGTAACCAATATAAAATTGCCAATTCGAGTAATAATTTACGATCATTTTGTTTGTTTTATATTGATTATTTATTAAGTTTATAATGTGACCTACTTAAAAAGATCACATAATGTTATTATTAACTTTTTAAATTCTAATGACATGAAAAAGATTACTTTTAACGAGCTAAGAAAAATCAAAGATTCATTGCCCCATGGCTCAATGGCTAGAATAGCAGATGAATTAAGCCTTAAGGTTGACACAGTAAGAAATTTTTTCGGTGGTGAAAACTACAATACGGGCGAATCTGTGGGTTATCACATTGAACCAGGTCCAGACGGAGGTATCGTTTTTCTAGATGATACCACAATTCTTGACAAAGCTTTTGCAATTCTAAAAGAAGAAAATAAATCGGTATCGGTAGGTTAAATATATAGTCCCAGTTGATATCCTCAATTGGGATTTATTATTTCCACTTCACCTATAAACCCTTAACACATAATTATATGCAAGATAAAGACATCAACAAAGACAAGCTTGTTACACTAGCAATCTTACCTTTTAACAAGGCACAGATCCTTAAAAACATACTTGAAGAGAACGATATTCCTACTACAATTATGAATATCAATCAAATTCAACCTGTAATTAATGGGGGAGTACGTTTACGAATTAGGGAGAGTGACCTTACTAAAGCACTAGAGGTTTCTGAACAAGCACAAGACATCTTTCCAGAGTCTAAAAAGAGCAAGGTGAAAGATGATAATGACCGTGAAACCATTCTTATTCCTGTCGATTTCTCGAAATATTCGATGAAAGCGTGCGAATTTGGCTTTAATTTAGCTAAGGATATGAAGGCGGATATCATTTTGATGCACGTCTATTTTACACCCGTTTATGCGGCTTCTTTACCGAATGGCGACATCTTCAATTATCAAAAACAAGGGTTTAATCGCGAAGCTACGATTATTCACAACCAAGTAGAAGAAAAATCTAACAACCTAGCTAAAGAGCTGGATAAAAGGATAGAAGAGGGTACTTTACCTCCAATTAACTACATTGTGAAGCTTCGTGAGGGTATTCCTGAAGAGGAAATTGTACGTTACGCTCGTCGTCACGATATCAATTTAATCATTATGGGGACACGTGGTACAAGCCAGAATCAAGACGATTTAATTGGTAGTGTTACTGCCGAAGTTATTGATCGATGCGATACAACGGTGTTTGCAATTCCCGAAAACATGGACTACAAATCGTTCGATAAGGTGAAAAATATTGCGTTTTTGACCAACTTCGATCCACGTGATATCATGGCTCTAGACGATTTAATGAACCGAGAAATCAAAGTAAGTACCTGTAGATTAAGTCTGATTCATATTACTGACGAACACAACAGATGGAATGAAATTGAGCTGGGTGGCATTAAAGAGTACCTGGTAAACAAGTATCCAGAGCTAACTGTAGAATATGATATTATTCGAAGTGATAGCGACTTTGCTGAAGTATTATCGGATTTCGTAGAAAAGAAGAAAATTGAATTAATTACGCTTACTAGTTATAGAAGAAATCTATTTGCTAGATTATTCAATCCAAGTATGGCTCGTAAAATGGTTTTCCAAACCGACTTGCCAATGCTTGTAATCAACGTTAGTCGTAAGTAAACATACTGCATATTAAGTTACTAAGGTGTAATTGTATGGATTAACAGTCTTTACAATTACACCTTTTTTATTGGAATAACACCTTATAGTAGTCTTGTAGCTATTGCTCGATGTGCTGTAAATCTGTACCTTTGTTAGTTTCTGTTCTTTCAGATTATAATTTATATTATGTTAAGTAGAACTTTATAACATCAACAATAACATACCCCACACATCTGTTTTTACTATGTATCCTGTCTTTCAACTTCTCTAATAAACATAGTCCCTTAAGCGTTTTATATCACTTCTTCTATATCCCATAATATTCTATTCTCCGATGTTAATAGACATTTCTAGCCTTATAGAGATGCTATTATATCTTTGTAGTTGAGTTAGTTAAAAGATTATGGCAAGTTCCACTTAAGTAAGAAGGTTTTCTAAACTCACTACAAAACAACACTTTCTTTGCTTCAATTACTTCCTATGTTAGGATTGATATATATATATGGCTGTAATCTATTTAACCAGCCATTGAGATCTCGCTGTCAAATCCTATCTATCCCATAATATTCCGATTTAGCACATATTCCTTACAGGAACAAAATATCCAGCTGATACAATTTAAACCAACATCTCTTATTTCATTCTTTAGCTCGAGTGGGATTTCTGAAATCTCTTTTATTTACCCATTTCCATTTTCAAGTACTAACAAGTCAATAAACAAACTTAGAAAATAACTCTATTCATTTTACTTCAAAAATTCTTCATTTATTCATAGTATTCTAGTGTGTGAGAGAATTTAACCCTAAATAATTCAAATATTCATATGCAAAGGTACGGGTGAACTATAATATTGCAAGGAAATACGACCTCACTTCTACTGTAATAGCTCATAACCTACTGACATAAAGTGTTATGAGCTTATATTTACCCCATTTATAACCGATTCTTTATTTCTGTAAAACACCAATAGAGTCATAAAACTGCAGCAGAATGTATTTATGTAGACTTTCCATATGTTCTTTAGTCTAACATAACCGATAGTTAATACTTTTTTGTAGATGCTCCAGAAGCTGATCAAGAAATCTTAAATGGTATGCCATTTCTAAATTTGATTGCTACTTGGCATGTGTGTTAAAACTAGACTTAGATAATGAGCTACTAGATAATTGTTACTTTTGGGTATAAAGGCTGCTTTAGCTTTCTAAAGAATTACACAAATAGTGATGAATAGATTTTAAGTATAAATAGGAGAAATTTAATATCTAGACAAATATTTAGGAGTAAGTAAAATAGGAGAGTACTCCCCTGCTCTATTTTTATAAAGGCATGATCCACTACTTGTCTATTTTATTGACATTCCCCGTTCGTGTAAAATCTATATATAAGGTATAAATATTAAAGATCTATTCCTATTAATAATATTAGTCCTCGTTATTAATAATTGGCTATTAAATAAGAATATTTAGCACCAAAAATTTGATTATTTAGTAGACACAAACACCCATATGGGTATTATTTCATGAATGTGTCAAATCTTATGGTCAATCATGCTGTTTTTTACAAAATAAATGCTATTTTTGAAATATGACAATGAAAACAATAGCGATTGCAAAGTCATTCTATAGTGAGAATAGTCAAATGAATGTTAAGTTTTAGCACGATTTTGGTTATTTACTATAAATAATATTACTGTATGATTGAAAGGCCCTAGTTGTTTGAAACTAGGACCTTTTTGGTTATATATAGGTCTGTATCCGTCTCAATTTATTGAATTTGCAGCAATACCCTTTTGTTATAAACCTCTATTTTAAAAGCTCCTATGAATGCTTTGTCGGTAGGTATCACCTAATTTATTATAGCTCTCATTGTTTTATTTTCTTGTTGATTTTATTTGCAAGTTTCTTTGTACGATATGGGTATTCTGTATCTCCTCTATTGCTATTTGAATCCACAAATTGCTATGATACAGAATGTTGAAATATTAAAAAAGGGCTATCTCATCGAAACAAGATAGCCCGTCTTTATTATGGTAATTTAGGCATTAAAACATCACCTATATTAATTAATTGCTAGTAGTCCTTTCTCTACCCTATAATTTTCGTATCCTTCAAAGGCTTCATCAGGAGCATCATTTAAAAGATAAAAAAGAGCATCTTCAATTACATCTAGCCATTCGTCCATCTTCATTTGATCACCATCATCTAGGATACCATTCGCATACAATTGTGCATCCGAATTAATCCATCTTCTACCTAAATAAGTAATACTAAAAATATCACCAATTGCAGGTTTAGGTACTAAATCTGTTCCAAAATCTGGAGCTATTGCACGAATGCACTCCATAACCTCAATAAAATTTTGTTCATATAAATTTCCCTGATATGTGCGTAATGATCCCAAAAAACCATTTGTCCATTTGGGATTTTCTATATCTTCGCTTCTGCCCGAGTGGTAACTGAGCAGTTCATAGGCATCTTCTTTAGTCATACAACTTATAAATACTATTTTACATTAACTTCACTGTAAATCGAATCAGTGATTTTAAGTGCTTCTTGATTTTTTGCGAAGTTACGATATATAATCTGTTGTACAGCCCATCAGAAGTTATATTTTAAGCATCGCATGTGATTTACCTACGGTCCACCCATTCGGCTTTTGGTAGACGGAATACTATTGACATACTAAATTCAACAGGTTCTGCTTTTCCATCCATTGTTCCAGGAATCCAGTTAGGCATTACATTTACAATTCGTAGTGCCTCTTCATTTAATTCGGGAATACCTTTTACTACTTTCGGGTTTTCAATCTCCCCTTTTTCATTAATTATAAATGACAAAAACACGGTACCTTCAACATTTTTCACTTTGGCCTCATGCGGATATTTCATCGTGTCATAGATAAATAAGGACAGAGCCGCTTCTCCTCCTTTAAACTCTGGAGAATATCCACCTTTTTGAATGGATACGCCATTCACATTTTGTTGTTGAGCCTCGATTGTAGTTAAACCTTGTAGTTCAAGTTCAGATTCTGTAGGTGCAAGAAGAGTTATATCTCCTTCTGGAACAATTTGTTTGGTAAATCTGTGCGTTATTTTAGTAGGATCTCCACTAGCACAATTAGTTATAAAAACCAACAGCATAATAAGTAATAGTGCATATAGCACAGCTAGAAATCTGCTGACTATTTCTAGCCTAATTTTAGAATTAAGCATACATATATAAGTTAAGTTATTAAGCATTAACGCTTCCAATGGGAAGTCAAACAGCAAAGTTACTAAATTAGAATGAGGTTCTTTGTATATATTTGATTTCAATATAATTTCAAGGTTTGAATTTATAGACTCAATGCTGTCTAACTTGTGTAGTATAATTTTTGTTTTTAAAACATTCAATTAATTACAATAGAAATTTAGGCTTTTATGTAGGAATTATCCACACATTTAGTGTCATCTATCTACACATACACATATATATAAAACGCCTATAAATACATAAATTGCTATTTATCAAATTGTTAACCTTCTTATGTGATTCCGGCACAATATTTGCGATTAGTTAAGTGAAGATGATCATCTGTAGATAGTAGTATTTATTAAACACATGTTATTATGAAAAAATTAGTTTTACTAGTAGCCGTTCTTTTCGGGCTAGGTGGTGCAACAATGTTTGCCCATACAAATTTTCAAGAAACAAAAGTTGAAATTACTCAAGATGAGTTTGTAAAAATTGAAGTAGCAGACCTTCCAGAGGCTGTAGCAGAAGCTCTTAAAAAAGATTATGTGGATTTCACGGTTTTAGAAGCTTTTGTAGGTACAAAAGATGATGCTAAAATTTACAAACTAGTTTTAAGAGATGCTGAATCAAATGAAACAGTTCTTTTAATGAATGAAAAAGGAGAAAAAATTGTAGAATAGTGTTAGTTATTAATCTTTTCTTTGGGTTAAATAGTTAACCATATAATTTTACCTTATTATAAAGGCGGATATATTTAAGTAAATATATCCGCCTTTTTTAGGTCTTTATCCAATCAATACTGTTTCTACAATCTTTTCAATTAAGCATTTTTATTCCTTTTAAAGACAACTCCCCTCCTATTCAAAACATAAATCTAGGCTTAGAAATATTGTTTCTTTTTATTCCTCCTTGCAAAATTCATTTTTTAGTTAGGATCTTTGTGTTTAGCTATCTAAAGCTTATATTTGAATAGCTAAAACTTATTTATATGAAAAACACGTATCTACCTTGTCTTTTATTTCTACTGATGTTGGGCTGCTCCAAGAATTCAACTACTACTGATGTTCCAGACCCAGCACCCAACAATAAATCATATTACACAGGTGTTGACTTGTCGA
>JASLDF010000082.1 GCA_030151635.1 Bacteroides sp.
GCGGGCAAAAGAAGAATGGAGAGTGCGCTCTTTATTAAAGGTAATGAAATTGATCAAAAGGTGTGTCAATAGATGGCAATAAGTGAAGCGCTGTACCCAAAACTCATGAGAAATCCCCGATTCGTTGCAGTTGAAACACTGAAAAGTGTTTTAACGGGCGAATCTTTAACCGAAGCGTTACCCCGTTGTTCAGAAAGCTTGAACGATAATGATAAACGCTTTGTGCAACATCTTCTCTTTGGGACATTAAGACAATATGATGCGATCGAAGATCGTGTTTCTCAGATGCTTTCAAAGCCGATTAAGCCCTCTGAAATAGAAGTAAAGCTCGTCCATATTTTGGCAACTTATGAGCTGACAGAGATGGCAACGGCGGAATATGCCATTTTAAATAACTGGGTGAATCTCTTAAAAGAGATGGATAAACCTTGGGCGACCGGATTAACAAATGCCATATTAAGAAATATTCAGCGTGGAAAACTCCCCGCAGCGAAAGGCTTAGCCGGCGTTAGCAATATGCCTGGCTGGTTTGCAAAACGTGTTGAAAATCAGTGGGGAAAAGCTGCGCTCGATGAGATCGGGACGTTCTATAAATTACATCCTGAAATGATTTTACGTGTGAACGTGCAAAAAAATAGTCGCGATGAGTATTTAGCAAAATTAGCAGAAGCGGGTATTTCTGCCGAAGCGCATGCATTTGTTGAAACGGCGGTTGTGCTTGACAACCCGATGAGCGTTGAGCATCTCCCGGGCTTTAGCGAAGGCTTTGTTAGCGTTCAAGATGCTAGCGCGACGGTAACATTGACCAACCAACGGAGGGTGTTGACACGTTGCGTAGCGACATCAGCAGGGAATGGAAGGATATGCGGTATCTTCTTGCAAGCCCAATACACACTGTTTTTCTGCTGATGGTGCTGCGGTAACATCTACAACCAACAGAGGGTGTTGACACGTTGCGTAGCATAATCAGCAGGGAATGGAAGGATATGCGGTGTCTTCTTGCAAGCCCAACACTCACTTTTTTCTGCTGATGGTGCTGCGGTGGTCTTTACCCAACATCTACACACGAATGAACGTTGCGTAGCGACAAACAAGAACTGCCCCTTTCCTTTCCGTGGGGCGGATTGGAAAGGGGCAGTTGGGTGTGGGTTACGACTTAATTAAGGGTAGCTTCACCCCTATCTTATACATTTTCAAATAGGGAGCTATTTTATATTTATTGTTATTTAAGCCATTCGGGTCTTCAGCTTCACTAATACATTCTTTAATAGAATCTAGCGACAGGCTCGTTACGCCTTCCTCAACATCGGGGTAGATTATCAAGCAGGGTAAAACAGCCGATTCATCGAAATCACCGTTCTTACTAGAAAGCTCTTTCAACACTTTCTTCAAGCGTGCATAGCCAGAAACCTGTCGAATATCTTCATGGACATTCTTCGATTTGTAATGTAGCTTATACTTGGTATCGACCACCAAAGAATCGGAACCATTCTTTATCAAGAAATCTAAAGAGTTGCCATACGTGCTGAACTGATACATAATTCGTTTAGTTTCCGATGGATTACTCTTTAGTAGCATCTGGTACACATAAAGTTCAAATAAACGGGGCATATCAATCCAGAAAGGAGGTGAATCGACCATGCTATCTGTTACACACGATATGTTGTACCCAAACTGTTTCATTATTAAACCACCAATACGCAAAGCCTTTTCATACTCCTTGTAAAATGGATTTCTCTCCACTTTGACACCTCTCAAATCCTCACATTCACCAACAAGGTCAAAGGCAGGTCTGCAATAGGTAATTAAACTGTTAACTTCACTTTTAGTTCCCTCAAAAAACGATTCAAAATTCTGAATGTAGTTTATGCAATATTGGAGCACCTTTTTCAAATAGCGGTTCTCGGCCGAATCAATTCCATACTCTTGGTATTCACAATATACTTTTGAATGTTGATTCTTGAACGTATTTAACTTCATTTGCTTACCAATCAAAATCTTACCACGCACCCTATTTACCAAGTTTTTCTCAACTTTGTAGTAGTTCTTCTTTAATCCTTTACGCACTATAGCTTTCAAAAACGTCAAGAATTGAGCTATCAGAACAGGGGTTAACATGTCGTCTTGCTGCGGTATTGATATGGGAGGGTCATTCCAGTAAATTTGAACCAAATTGCCAATTTCATTGAGTGGGATATCCGAACTATAAACCTCTAGTAACATTTTAAGGTAGTTGACCCGACGCAACTCTTTTTCAGGTTCCTCCTCTATTACTTTGCGTTGGTCCTCTTCGCTTTGTAAAGATGCAGTATCTTCACCCTCAGAAATATCATTCAGTTGATTCTCAAAAAGGTCGACTAACTTCAAATTTACCTTAGGCTCTATATGGACATACTTCCTACCAACAAGGAGCCAATCCAAGCCAACGTAGTAATTGGCACACAATGAATAGACATTATCTTGTTGCATAAACTTCAAATTGAAAGATAAACTGTCTTTATTCACTTCGCGCACTACCACCTTCTTTAAGGCATCAAAATCGGCAGGCTCAATAACGCAATGACCATTCGGCACATCACCATTGTCAGTTTTAGTCGATAGATTAACGCTTTTATGCTCGTAGATTGGAATACGCATTAAATCCTTGCTTTTAGATTTTCAATTTGCTTCATAATATTTTCTCCAATCAAAATACCATCACGAACATACTCCAACAAAATGGGCTTAATTTCGTACTTCAAACGGATATCCATCGATGCATCTTCACTGCTTATAAAATAAGAGTGTCCAAGTGCGACATCTTTCGGTTCAAATTCTTTAGAAACAGTTTGTTCTTTATCGGCGTCATTAAAAAACAACGACTGTACCTCTTTAAATAAGACAGAATCAAATTCAATACCCTGCTCGTCCGATAAATCTTTTGGAGGTACATCTATGAATGCAAAACGTCTTCGTATGGCGTAATCAATTTGTCCCACCGAACGATCGGCCGTATTCATGGTTCCAATTATATACAAGTTAGGTGGTAGAATAAGCTTCGGATCTTCATCAACAGCATAAACACTTTCGACAGCTTCTCCACGATATTCCAATGCATAAATAAGCTCGCCCAATACAGCCGATAGGTTTGCACGATTAATTTCGTCTATCACTAAAATGTATGGCTTTTCTTTAACTTGATTTACCACCGACGGATGTTTATCTTTAACAAACGCCCTAAACTTTTCCAGAATTAAGAAATAGTACGTTGCATGCTGACGAGCAGATCCTGATATATTTTGATTCTTTTCGATGTTTTGGCGTGTTTTATTATTATCTAAAAATGCTTGCTTAATATCTTTCAGCTTCAAACTAAACGGATCTACAGTCCATTCAGGACCCTTATAAAGCAGTGATCCGGGCTTTACCTCCACCACTTGCACAATTTCATTAATAGGATAAGGTTTACCAGCCTTTAAAGTAGCTTGAATAGAACCAGCAAACAACTCCAACTGTTTGTCCACCCAAATCTCGTCAGGCAATGTTTGCACCTCTTTTTTACTATCTAGGTAATCCTGCAATGCTTCCTTCGCAAACTTTCCCAGCGTCTTATCCACTGCTTTGTACGAAATATTTCCATTTTCAGTGTCGGCCTGAATGCCACGCACAAAGTCTTCGTATGTGTAACTTGGGTGGAATTGAATCAGCTTAAAGTGGGTAGAGTTGTTTACAGAATTAACGTTACTTTCGTTCAACATTGCCCTAGCAATCAGTTTTGCCATTCTTGTTTTACCTGTCCCTGGAGGACCTTGAAGTATAATCTGTTTCTTATACTTCAAAACTTTAACCAAACCTTGCATTTCTTGATCCATTTCAAAATCTAAAGTGTCATCATGTCCGTTCATAATCTTTGTTTTTTGGGGTTCAGAACCATCTTCCTTACCATTGTTAAAAAGGTCCAAAAGTTGCCATGCATAAGTGGGTAGTTCCATCGGGTCTTTACCTGTCTCTTTAATTAACAGTGTTAGCAAATTATTACTGTTACTACACCAATCATCGGGTATGTAATCAGGCAGATTCAAGTTGGGAAAGTTATCTTTTAAGTGGGAAAAAAGTTTTTTCAATCTAACTTCAGCCACTAGGGCACACATCAATCGGGGCTGTAAAGCAGCTATTATTCGATTTGTGGCAGCTTTACGATTTTGAGTTGTAAATCGACGAAAGAAACGTTCAATTTCTTCGTATGTTGTCGTATTTAAATGATTCTGATTTTTAGCAAGGATCTGGAGCAACGGTGCTAATTCCATCCAGTTCTTTTTTACGTTTTGTTGCTCTACTTTTGTAAAATACCCTTGTTTTAAAGAAGATATACATTGGCCTTCACCTTTCTCAAAGAACTCTTTAAAAATAACAGAATCCCATTCGTTCCAATTAACTCCTGTTTCTGCAGCTTTTATAAATTGAGGAACAAAGTCATTATATTGACCAAGCCAATCTTTATTTACTTCTATTTTATTGATAAAATCTTTAAATTCCATATGTTTTATTTTACATTCACACCAAATTCAAAACTAAAAATTACCTGAATCAGGGCATAGGAAAACCTAATATTAAACTACAAGGTTAGTACCCTTAATTTATAAAGTTAGTTAATTTAAATCTAAACTATTAGATTAACTAATTATAAATAATGAATAAATACTGATATCTAAATGAGGCAGATGTGCGGTATCTTCTTGCAAGCCCAATCGTTCTTTCTGCTGATGGTGCGACGGTGGTCTTTACCCAACATCTACACACGAATGAAC
>JASLDF010000239.1 GCA_030151635.1 Bacteroides sp.
GATAAATGGATTCAACAACTGATAAAATAACTATCTTTACGATATAAAATAGAATTAATATATGGACTTGGAATTAGGGAAGTTTAATCAACTTGAGATTGTTAAAGAGGTCGATTTTGGCCTTTATTTAGATGGTGGAGATGAGTATGGAGAGATTCTGCTTCCATTACGCTATGTTCCCGAAGTTTATGAAATAGGTGAGATGCTAAACGTGTTCATCTATTTAGATATGGAGGAGCGCATCATTGCTACTACATTAACTCCTCTAGTGGAGGTTGACCAATTTGGATTCTTAGAAGTTTCTTGGGTTAACGAATTTGGAGCATTCTTGAATTGGGGCTTGATGAAAGACTTATTTGTACCTTTCAGAGAGCAAAAGATGAAAATGGAGATTGGACGTAAGTACATTGTTCATGCTCATATTGATGAAGAATCATACCGTATTGTTGCGTCTGCAAAAGTAGAAAGATACCTATCAGATGATATGCCTCAATATGAAGATGGTCAAGAAGTAGATATTCTTGTATGGCAAAAAACAGATTTAGGTTTTAAAGTTATTGTTGAAAATAAGTTCTCTGGATTGGTTTATGATAATGAAATATTCCAACCTTTGTATACTGGAATGCGTCTTAAAGCATTTATTAAGCAAGTAAGACCTGATGGAAAGATTGATTTGATTCTTCAAACTAATGGACGTAGAGCCATCTTGGATTTTACAGAAACATTGGTGCACTACCTTGTTGAAAACGCAGGCGAAACAGAATTGAATGACAAGAGTCCTGCAGAAGATATTTACGATGTCTTCGGTGTAAGTAAGAAAGTCTTTAAGAAGGCTGTAGGAGAGTTGTACAAAAAGAAAGTAATCAGCCTATCTCCAGGAAAGATAACATTGGTTAAAAAATAAAATAGGGATTTCCCTATTTTGATTATACTTTAAAGCTAGGAAGAGGGGAAACCTTATCCTAGCTTTGTTTGTATAATCAAAACCACAATAGACATGAAAAGATATTTATTGCTCATCAGTATTGCTATTCTAGGAATTACTAGTGTAAACGCTCAGAATATTAACGTAAGACAAGAAGCATTATTCTTGACTGATAAAATGGCCTACGAATTGAACCTAGATGGAACTCAATATGGCGACGTATTTGAAATTAATTACGATTTTGTAGCTTCTTATCAACCTTTGTTGGTAGGTATGAATTATGGTAATCGTAATTCTATAAACTCATACAACAGGTTGTTAAATCTAAGAGATGCTGATATGAGGTATGTGTTGTCATCCAATCAGTATCGTGTTTATATGGGGCGAGATTACTTCTACAGACCATTGTATAGACGCTCTAATACTTGGTCGTTAGGTATTTATGTTCACTATACAAATCGTAATTATTATTATTACAACCCACCTCGAAGTTACAATAGCTATTATGGGCACAGTAGACGGGGTAGTCATAGAGATTACTACTACAGAGATCGTTACCGAAATTATTCATATTCAAACAATCGTACGCACCGCAATAATAATAGTTATTATCGTCGTTATGAGCGTGTGAGAGATAACAGAAAATACGATAGCAGGAATAATTCCTACAATCGCACACACCGTGGTAATTCTGCTACTCCAAACTATAATAATAATCGAAATCACAATCGAGGTAATCACTCATCTTCACCAGGTGTGAATCAGAATAGAAACAATAACAGAGGAGGTAGTGCAACCTCACCGAAGAACGATAATTATAGAAAGAACAACCGTGGAAACCGTTCAAATGGAACAGTAGCTCCTTCAACTAACCGATCAAGTAATAATAGTAGCTCAGGACGTGTTAATACTCGCCCTACTGCACCAAAGAAAGAGGTAACTCCATCTCAAAGTAAACGAGGGGGTAGAAGTACTTACAACAATAATAGACCGAATTCAAGAAGTGAGCGTGTTCAGCAATCTAGACCAAGTAGATCGTCTTCTTCAGAGCGTTCATCTAGAAGTTCTCGAGGAGGATCAGGAGGCTCACAGCGTTCAAGTCGTACAAACTCGTCTGGCTCAACGAGAAGTATTTGAGAGGGAGGATAGGGACTGATTTGGGAAAGGTGTAATTTTTTGCCTTTAGGAATAGGAATTATTTCTTAAAAAATCTATATTGAGCCGGATTATTGAATTGAATAATTTTGTAAACTCAATCTTCTTTACGATTTTTGTATAATATAAAAATAATAATCCTTTAATTCTATAGATAATGAATTCTAATATGGAAAGACCCTACGTAGTAGGGATAGATATAGGCGGTACCAATACCGTGTTCGGTATTGTAGATACACGTGGTAATATTATTGACACTGGATCTGTAAAGACACAAGCTTTTCTATCTCCTGATAAATACGTAGACGAGGTTTGCAAAAACCTAACTCCTCTAATCGATAAGGTTGGTGGTATTGACAAGATTAAAGGTGTTGGTGTAGGTGCTCCTAATGGTAATTTCTATACAGGAACAATCGAGTTTGCGCCAAACCTACCATGGAAAGGTGTAATTCCTTTGGCAGCAATGTTTGAGGAACGTTTGAATATTCCTACAGCACTAACAAACGATGCGAACGCAGCGGCTGTTGGTGAAATGACATACGGAGCAGCTCGTGGTATGCGTGAGTTTATCATGATTACCCTTGGTACAGGTGTTGGTAGTGGTATCGTTATCAATGGTCAAGTAGTTTATGGTCACGACGGTTTCGCTGGAGAATTAGGACACGTTTGTGTTAGACGTCACGATGGTCGTCCTTGTGGATGTGGTCGTAAAGGTTGTCTAGAAGCATATTGTTCTGCTACTGGTGTTGCTCGTACTGCTAGAGAACTATTAACTGCTCGTACAGAACCAAGTTTATTGCGTGAAATCCCTGCAGAAAACATTACATCTAAAGATGTGTATGATGCTGCTGTTAAAGGTGATGAAATCGCTAAAGGTATTTTTGAATTTACAGGTACATTACTAGGTGAAGCTCTTTCTGATTTCGTAGCATTCTCAAGCCCAGAAGCAATTGTATTGTTTGGTGGTCTAGCTAAATCAGGTAGCTATATAATGAATCCTATTCAAAAGGCATTAGAAGATAATGTGTTGAATATTTATAAAGGTAAAACTAAATTAATGGTTTCAGAATTGAAAGACTCTGACGCTGCTGTTTTAGGTGCTAGTGCCTTGGGTTGGGAGTTGAAATAATCCCTATATTCACAAGATATATGAAGGCTGATTCCGAAAGGATTCAGCCTTTTTTGTGTCATATAAAGAATCTATCAGGAAGTGTTTCTAGTGCTATTTCATTCCTTTGAAAGGAGACTGAGTTCTCTTAGTAAGGAGACTGAGTTCTCTTTGAAAGAAGACAAACTCTTCTCCCTTAGGTAGAAATGTCTTGATTCGAAATAGAAAAAAGGGAAAGTATGGGTTAGAAATTACAGCATAAAAAAAGAGTCAACAAATAAATTGTTGACTCTTTTATTTCGTAAGTTAACTGATAATTAGTTAACTCGTTTTTCTTTAATTCTAGCTTTCTTACCTGTAAGGGCACGAAGGTAGTAAAGTTTAGCACGACGAACAAGACCAACTTTGTTGATTTCGATGCTGTCGATAGCTGGAGATTCAAGAGGGAAGATACGCTCTACACCAATTGTTCCAGACATTTTACGAACTGTAAAACGTTTTTTGTCACCATGACCAGAAATCTTGATAACAACACCACGATACAACTGTACACGTTCTTTAGTACCCTCAATAATACGGTAAGCTACAGTAATAGTATCACCAGCTTTAAAGCTTGCGTGTTTCTTACCTGTTGAGAATGACTCCTCTGCAATTTTAATTAAATCCATTTTAATTCTTTTTTTATATTTTATCGATAAAAAACGCAACATATCAAGCAACACTTCTTTGACAGCGATTGCGTTAAAAGTGGTGCAAAGTAACTAAATATTTTGATGATAGCCAAAAAAACAGAAGTTTATATGTTTAAATAATAGGCTAAATTACTTCAAAATCTTATCTTTGTTTCTATCCTAGAATCGCTTGTGTTCTAGCTTAATAGTGTTGTGTCTTCCTTTTTCATCTGCTTCAAGGCACATTGTAAAATAAAGTAATACTTAGAAATTATGATAGTAAAGAATAGTAACAAAGCAAAATGGATTGCCCCTATTGCTTTAGCACTTACATTAGGTTTTTCTTCTTGTAAAACAACTCAGTCATATCAAATTGTAAATATCGATGCCGATCGTATCAAAATTGATGCTCAGTACGATGCAAATCCTTCAATTGAAGCCAGCCAAATATTAGCACCTTATAAATTGGGTGTGGATAGTGTGATGGGGACGATTTTAGGATATAGTGCCAATACATTAGATAAGTTCAGACCCGAAAGTCCGTTGTCGAATTTAGTGGCCGATGTGCTTCGACAAGCTGCAACAAGAGTAATTGGAGAACCTGCTGATATTGGCTTAATGAATATTGGAGGGATTAGAAATATCCTGCCACAAGGAAACATTACAACAGGTACTGTTTTTGAAATTCTTCCGTTTGAGAATTCATTGTGTGTGTTGAAAATTAAAGGAATACACGTAAGAGAACTGATGTCGAACATTGCTGTTGTAAAAGGCGAAGGAGTCAGTAATATCCAAATCATTGTGAAAGATGGTAAGGTAGAATCGGCTCTAGTAGGTGGAAAAGAGATTGAAGACGATAAAATATATACGTTAGCTACCATCGATTACATTGCCGATGGCAATGATGGTATGAAAGCGCTGGTTCATGCAGATGAAAGAGTATGTCCAGATGGAGCTACGCTTAGAAGTCTGTTTTTGGAGTTTGTAGAACAACAAACAAATAATGGCGAAATCATTGATGCAAAAATTGAAGGTCGTATTCAAATTAAGTAATCTATAAAATTGATACAATATGAAATCTAAATATATAAATAAAATTTTTCTACTAGGACTTTTCATTCTAGGTAATGCCTTTACAAGTTTTGCTCAAGAAAAAGTCATAACAATGTACCATACAAATGATGTACACAGCCGTATTGAGCCGATTGACCCAAACTCTTCCGATAAAAATGCTGGAGCTGCAGGTTTTGTGCGTCGTGCAACCGTTATTGAAGAGTTGAGAAACAATGATTCTTCATTACTATTATTTGATTGTGGTGATTTTTCTCAAGGAACTCCTTATTATAATTTTTACCGTGGTGAGGTTGAAATTAAATTAATGAATGCCATGAAATATGATGCGGCTACTATTGGTAATCATGAGTTCGATTTTGGACTTGAGAATATGGCTCGTCTTTTTGATATGGCAAATTTCCCAATAGTTTGTGCCAACTATGACTTTACGGGTACAGTTGTTGAAAGCCATGTCAAGCCCTATATTATTTTAAATCGTGATGGTCTTAAAATAGGCGTGTTTGGTTTAAGTCCTCGATTAGAAGGTTTAGTACAAGCTTCAAATTGTATCGGTGTTGAATATCTAGACCCAGTTCAAGTAGCCAATGAAGTGGCACATCAACTAAAAGTTGTTGAGAAATGTGATTTGGTGGTGTGTCTTTCTCACCTTGGCTTACGTCCTTCACCATTGAATCGTGCAAGTGATCAAGTTTTAGTAAAAGAAACTTCAAATATTGATGTCGTACTGGGTGGACACTCTCATACATTTATGGACGAACCAGAATTTGTAGAGAATAAAGTGGGTATCAAAGTACCAATCAGTCAAATGGGTAAGAACGGAGTATTTGTTGGTAAAATTGCCGTTTCTTTCGATTCAAAAAAGTAAAATCTCGTATCAGATAGATAGTTATGTTAAAAAAAACTTTCCTGCTTGTTGCGTTACTTTTAGCAATAAGTATTGAGGGTAGGGCTCAAATAGAACCTTTCTTCTTGAATGCAACCCAAGAACAAATTGCTAAAAGAGTGGCTTGGGTAGATTCTGTATATAATTCAATGACACTCGAGGAGCAAATCGGACAGATGTTCATTTATACGGTTGCTCCTCAAAACAACAAACCGAATATTGATTTGTTGAAGCGTGTTATTAAGGATTATAAAATTGGAGGTCTTTTATTCTCGGGTGGTGAAATTGCCGAGCAAGTGAAATTAACCAATTTAGCTCAAGATGAATCAAAGTTACCATTGATGATTACTTTTGATGGTGAGTGGGGGTTGTCTATGCGTTTAAAAAACACACCAAAGTTTCCAAGAAATATGGTGCTTGGTTGCATTACCGATGAATCCTTGCTTTATGCTTATGGTAAAGAAATGGGACGTCAGTGCTTGGAAATGGGGGTACATGTAAATTTTGCTCCGGTGGCCGATGTTAATGTTAATCCGAACAATCCGGTAATCAATACGCGTTCGTTTGGAGAGCTACCTGAAAATGTTTCCGAAAAAGTGATAGCTTATTCTAAAGGGTTGGAAAGTCAAAATGTTTTAGCAGTAAGTAAGCATTTTCCAGGACATGGAGATACGAATGTAGATTCACATAAGTCGCTTCCTGTTTTGAAATTTGATCGAGCTCGTTTAGATAGTATCGAGTTGGTGCCTTTCAAAGATTACATCAATGCACAGCTAGGTGGTGTCATGGTTGGACATCTTCACATTCCCGCTCTTGATAAAACGGCGAATCTACCTTCTTCTCTTTCGAAACCAATTATTACCGATTTGTTGAAAAATGAATTAGGTTTCAATGGGTTGGTATTTACTGATGCACTTGAAATGAGAGGGGTTTCTGCACATAATGATCGTTGTTTAAAGGCAATTCAAGCAGGTAATGATTTGTTACTTACTCCTAGAAAGATGAAGGAAGAAATGAATGCCATCTTGAAAGCAGTTAAAAGTGGTGATTTACCAAAGACTGTGATTGAAGAACGATGCAAGAAAATTCTTGCATATAAATATGAGATGGGTTTAACTAAAAAGCCTTTTATAAAACTTTCGGGTTTAACCCAAAGCATTAATTCGAAAGAAGTTGAGCTTTTAATCTCTAATTTGGAAGTGGCAGCCATTACGTTGTTTAAAAATGATAACCAAGTGTTGCCTCTAAAAGATAGCTTTAAGAAAATTGCTTGTATTTATACAGGTAATGAAAATGATTATGCCGAATTATTTAATGGCTTGTCTGATAATTATGAGGTAGGTAAAATTAAATTACCTGCAGAATTGACTGCTGTTAATCGAACGAAAATAGAAGAACAGATTAAAAACTATGATCGTGTTTTAATCTGTTTGGATCAAGGTAATTTGGAAAGATACAATACTTTCTTCTCTGTTTTGAAAACAGATCGCCCTTTAGGTTATATCTTTTATATGGGAGGTGAGAAGTTGCATCTAATGGAAAAAAGCTTGCGTAAAGCCGAAATAGCATTGTTGGCTCATACCAATAAAGCAAATGTTCAAAAAGCAGTTGTTGATATCTTATATGGTCGTAGGAAGTCTACGGGTAGATTGGCGGTATCGGTTGGCGAGAGTTATAAAGCGGGTACCGATTGGCGACACGATGTGAAAAATGAAAAAGCAACTATTGCGAAAGATTTAGGATTAAGTGTTGCTATGTTAAACCATATTGACTCTATTGCCGATGAGGCTATTGAAAAAAAAGCATTTCCTGGCTGTCAAGTAACCGTATTAAAAAATGGTTTGACTGTTTATGAAAAGGCATTTGGGACTTTTACAGGACCGGGCTCTAAAGAAGTTTCTACTTCCGATTTCTATGACTTGGCGTCGTTGTCTAAAACCACAGGTACATTGTTGGCTGTGATGAAACTATA
>JASLDF010000240.1 GCA_030151635.1 Bacteroides sp.
CTCAACTCCAGCCTTGATGTTTGATCTTTGGGCTAATGACTATGCAGAATCTACAGATTGGAAAAGATTGTTTATCTATTTTGTAGATGAACGCTGTGTACCACCAGAGGATTCTGATAGTAACTATGGCTTAATGAAAAAACTGATGCTAGACCATGTTTCGTTGAGTGAAAATCAAGTATTCCGTATACATGGTGAAAACGATCCTAATCAAGAAGCTGTTGCTTATTCTAAGTTGTGTTTATCGAAGATGCCTAATGTAAATGGTTTTCCTGAGTTTGATCTCGTTTTACTAGGAGCTGGAGACGATGGACATACATCGTCAATATTTCCTGGTCAAGAGGAATATTTAACATCTTCCGAACCATTTGTAGCTGCTTATAATCCTTATAGTGGTCAAAAGCGTATAGCCATGACTGGTAATACGATTATAAATGCAAAACAAATCGTGTTCTTGATTACTGGCAAGAATAAAGGCGAAGTGGTTTCTGATATCTACTCATCCGGAGATACAGGCCCCGCAGCCTACGTAGCCCATCACTCTACACACGTAGATCTATTCTTAGATGAAGCTGCAAGTTTAAAAATAAATTAAAATAAATATTAAAGGCAAAAGTCATGCGACTTTTGCCTTTTTTTATCTTCTCTAATTAACTTGTTCATAAAGAGTCAATCAAGTTCTTAAAAATGGACAACTAATCCTATTTTAGTTTCAAGACAAAATATTTTAAATTTAATGATGTTTAAATTGAGCGAATATATCCTGCATATTTTGTTTTAATTAAATAATATTAATACTTTTGTTTGAATAAGTAACACATTTATAGAATTCTATATGAAAAAAGCACTTTTGAATGTCTGGAATTTTTACTTGGAAGGTTTCAAATCTATGAAATTAGGTAAAGTATTATGGACTATAATTTTAATAAAGTTGTTTGTGATGTTCTGTATTTTAAGACCGTTTTTTTTTCCTAGATATATAAACGAACATGCGAAGGGAGAACCAACAGAATTCGTAGCGGACGAATTAATAGATAGAGGATATAATGAACTTAACAATAATTAAATTCTAAATTTTTATTAAAACATAAATGTATGATTGCAAGTATTGATACTTCACTGATTGATTGGTCAAGAGCACAATTCGCTCTAACGGCTATGTATCACTGGATTTTCGTGCCATTAACCTTAGGTTTGGCCGTGGTCATGGGTATAATGGAAACTGCTTACTACAAGACTGGAAATGAGTTTTGGAAAAATGCAGCTAAGTTTTGGATGAAGCTTTTCGGTATTAACTTTGCTGTAGGTGTAGCTACAGGGTTAATTCTAGAGTTTCAATTTGGTACAAACTGGAGTAACTACTCATGGTTTGTAGGAGATATTTTTGGAGCACCCCTAGCAATTGAGGGTATCGTGGCATTCTTTATGGAGGCGACCTTTATTGCGGTGATGTTCTTTGGATGGAATAAAGTAAGTAAAGGATTCCACTTGGCTTCGACTTGGTTAACTGGTCTAGGAGCTACTATTTCTGCTTGGTGGATTCTTGTAGCAAATGCTTGGATGCAAGATCCAGTTGGTATGGAATTTAACCCAGATACTGTTCGTAATGAAATGGTTTCTTTTGCAGAAGTGGCATTATCTCCATCTGCTGTAAATAAATTCTTCCACACAGTTCTTTCAGGATGGGTGTTAGGTGCAGTATTCGTTGTGGGTATTAGTGCTTGGTACTTGTTGAAGAATAGAAATAAAGAATTTGCTGTTAAGAGTATGAAGATTGGTGCTATTTTTGGCATTATTTCTTCTCTTCTAATTGCTTTTACAGGTCATACTTCTGGCACAAACGTAGCCAAAACTCAACCAATGAAATTGGCTGCTGTTGAAGGTCTTTACGAAGGTTGTGAAAGTGCAGGTATTTCTACTATTTGTATTTTAAATAGTGCTAAAAAATCTTACAAAGACGATGTAGATCCATTCTTGTTCGATATTAAAATTCCAGGAATGTTATCTTTCTTGGCAACAAGTGATTTTGATGCATTTGTTCCAGGTATTAAAGATATTATCGAAGGTGGTTATACAACATATGATGGTTCAATAGCACTTTCTGCTGAGGAAAAGATGCAACGTGGTAAACTTGCAATTCAATCTTTAGCAAACTATAGAGCTGCTAAAAAGGCTAATGATACCGAGAGTGCAGAATTCTATCGTCAAAAATTAAAAGATAATGAGAAATATTTTGGCTATGGTTACATTACTAATGTTGATGAATTAGTGCCAAATGTACCTATCAACTTCTATTCATTTAGAATTATGGTTGGTTTAGGCTTCTACTTTATCTTATTCTTTATCGTAGTTTTATTCTTTGCATATAAGAAAGACATTGCTAAAGTTAGATGGATTAACTGGGTTGCATTATTTACTATCCCATTGGGATATATCGCAACTCAAGCAGGTTGGGTAGTTGCTGAGGTTGGTCGTCAACCATGGGCTATTCAAGATATGCTACCATTAAATGCTGCAATTTCTAAATTGAATGTAGGTTCAGTACAGACTACATTTATGATTTTCTTAGTGATTTTCACTGTTATGTTAATTGCTATGATTGGCATTATGAGAAAAGCAATTGGTAAAGGTCCTGAAGAATTATCTAAATAATCTTCGGACTAATTATTTATTACAATTTAATGCGAAAAAATAATAACTATGGATAATTATATATTTTTACAACACTATTGGTGGGCGGTAGTCTCTTTGCTAGCGGGAATCTTAGTTTTCCTTCTATTTGTGCAAGGTGGTAACTCTATGATTTTCTCTTTAGGTAAAACTGAAGATGAAAAACGAATGATGATTAACTCTACTGGCCGTAAATGGGAATTCACATTTACCACACTAGTTACTTTTGGTGGTGGTTTCTTTGCATCTTTCCCACTTTTCTATAGCACTAGCTTTGGTGGTGCATATTGGTTATGGATGATCATTCTTTTTAGTTTTGTTCTACAAGCTGTAAGTTATGAATTCCAGAATAAGGCTGGTAACTTGTTAGGTGCAAAAGTTTACCAAGGATTTTTAGTAATCAATGGTATCTTGGGTCCGGTTCTTTTAGGAGGTGCAGTTGCAACATTCTTTACAGGTTCAAATTTTATTGTTGAAAAAGATAACATCATTGGACTTGCTGGAGAAGGTTTTCAACCTGTAATTAGCTATTGGGCTAACGCTAGCCATGGTCTTGATGCTCTTCTAGACCCTTGGAACGTAGTCCTAGGTCTTGCGGTATTCTTCTTGGCTAGAATCTTGGGTTCATTGTATTTCTTAAATAATATTGATCATAAACCATTTAATGATAGATGTAGAAAATCACTAGTAATCAATACACTTTGTTTCCTAGTTTTCTTCCTTGCATTTGTTATCTATGTTCTTTTGAAAGACGGTTTTGCAGTAGATCCAGAAACAGAGGTTATCTCAATGGTGCCTTATAAATATTTCATGAACTTCATTGAAATGCCAATCGTACTAATTGTATTCTTGGTAGGTGTAGTTGGTGTACTATTTGGTATTGGAGCTAGTATCTTTAAATCAGGCTTTAAAAAAGGAATCTGGTTTGCAGGTATTGGTACAGTATTGACAGTGTTCTCTTTATTCCTGATTGCAGGATTTAACAACACTGCTTACTACCCATCTAATGAAAGTCTTCAAGGTTCTCTAACTTTGGCTAATAGCTGTTCAAGTATGTTTACATTGAAAACTATGACTTATGTATCATTCTTAGTTCCTTTTGTTCTAGCTTACATTTTTGTAGCTTGGAGAAAACTAGATGCTAAGAAAATTGATATGGATGATATTTCTGATAAAGGTAACAACGCTTACTAATATCTTAATTCATAATATTGAAAAGGACCGATTAATTAATCGGTCCTTTTTTTGTCTATATATCAGAAGTTTATTACTATTTGAACTTATGGATATAATTATTGCTATCCATAAGTAAACTATGTTATATTAGAACGTTATGTATTTTTAACTAGAGTGTAGAGTATAAAAATGGCGACTTAATATTTTATATTAAGTCGCCATTATAAGTATTGTATATTATCGCTTTCTTATGATACCTTATTGACAGGTTTACCGTTTAAGAATGCTTTAACATTATCTTGAAGAATGCTCATTAATCTAGTTCTAGCTTCGAAACTAGCCCAAGCAATATGTGGAGTAATGTAGCAATTTGGTGTCTTCAATAAAGGATTGTCTGCTTTTGGTGGTTCTTGGCACATAACGTCAATACCAGCCGCATAAATGACATTATTGTTAAGTGCTTCTGCAAGGTCTTCTTCGTTAATCAAAGGACCTCTACCCGTGTTTATAAGACTAGCTGTAGGCTTCATAAGTGAAAGCGTACGTTTGTTTACTAAATTACGTGTAGTCTCTGTAAGAGGACAGTGAAGAGATACGATATCAGCTTCTCTAAATAGGTCATCTAGTTCTGCTTTTTTAATTTCGTGAGGTAATTGGAAATCCGATTTTGAGGTATAAGCAATTACATTCATTCCGAATCCTATAGCAATTCTAGCAACAGCTTGTCCAATACTACCTAAACCAACAATACCAAGGGTTTTACCATGTAGTTCTAAAAGTGGGCTATCCCAGAAACAGAAATCAGGGCTGTTGGTCCATTTACCATTATGTACTTGATCTGAGTGGCTTTGAATATGTTGAGCTATATTTAAAATATGAGCAAATACCATTTGAGCAACAGAGTTTGTACTGTATGCAGGAATATTGGTTACAATAATACCTCTTTCTTTAGCAGCTTCGGTATCAATAATGTTGTAGCCTGTAGCCATAACACCAATGTATTTTAAGTTTGGAAGTGCATCAATCGTTTCCTTTTTAAAAGGAACTTTGTTGGTCAAGATGATATCTGCATCTTTAGCTCTTTCCAAAACTTCATCTTTTCTAGTTCTGTCGTATATGGTGCATTCACCAAGTTGTTCTATACCATCCCAGTTTAAGTCACCAGGATTTGACGTATAACCATCTAAAATGACAATTTTCATATTTCTGTTATTTAAAGGTTTAATATTCAATATTTATCTCCCCAAAGTTGATTAAGCCAACTGGTGTGTTTTTGCTCAGAACTATTATCTTGTGCACGCCAAATTCTAGCGTCTTTAATCTCTTTGGGTAAGTATTCTTGTTTTATGAAATTATTTTTATAACCGTGTGCATATTTGTAGTCTGCACCATAGCCAAGCTCACTCATTAGCTTTGTTGGTGCATTCCTTAAATGTAAAGGCACAGGTAAATTGCCCGTTTCTCGAACAAGTTGCATTGCATCGTTTATAGCTGCATATGCCGAGTTGCTTTTTGGGCTGGTAGCAAGATAGATAGTGGCTTGGGCAAGTGGAATTCTTCCCTCAGGCCAACCGACCTTATTTACAGCATCAAAACACGCATTTGCCAGCAAGATTGCATTTGGATTTGCCAAGCCTATATCTTCTGCAGCCGATATAACTAGTCTACGAGCAATGAATTTAGGATCTTCACCTCCTTCAACCATTCTGGCCAACCAATAGATTGCACCATCAGGATCACTACCACGTATTGATTTAATGTATGCAGATACGATATCGTAATGAAGTTCGCCACCTTTATCATAAGCTAGTGGATTCTGTTGTAGATTCTCAACCACTGTGGCATTATCAATTAAAATTTTATCAGAGCTTGCCGATGTTACAAGTAAGTCTACGATATTTAGTAGTTTTCGTGCATCTCCTCCAGAATATCGTAATAAGGCATCAGTCTCTTTAATTTCAAAAGTATATGCTTGTAGGTAGGTATCTGTTTTAATTGCTCGTTCTATAAGTTCTAACAAATCTGCTTTTTCGAGCGATTTTAAAACGTAAAGCTGACAACGAGATAGGAGAGGGCGAATGACTTCAAATGAAGGATTCTCTGTTGTTGCACCAATAAGTGTAACAACACCTTGCTCAACAGCTGCCAATAGGGAATCTTGTTGCGATTTACTAAATCGATGAATCTCATCAATAAATAGAATAGGACTCGCTTGATTAAAAAAACGGTTGTTTTTTGCTTGTTGAATGACTTCACGTACATCTTTAACACCGGATGATACCGCACTAAGGGTATAAAAAGGTGTGTCTAATTGATTTGCTATGATTTGTGCTAGTGTAGTTTTACCCACACCCGGAGGTCCCCACAAAATAAATGAGGTTATTCTACCACCTTCAATCATTCTTCGAAGGGGGGTGTTTGGACCAACTAAATGTTTTTGTCCAATATATTCGTCTAAATTTTTAGGTCTTAGCCTTTCTGCTAGTGGTTGCATATGTCAATTAAAATACCAGTTCAAACGTGAAACGAACACCATTCTTTTTTGTGTTTGGCAAATCGGTGTAAGTTAATCGTCTGATGTATTCGATATGGAATATCTTAAATATATTATAAATTCCGAAACTAGCCTCAATATATGGTGTGTTTTTATCCATAATATGGGTAGAAAACTCTCCATCGCGTTTGGGGAATATGAATAATTCGGGGTTGTTACTTGCAAATGGATTATTCTTATCGGTCAAATAGCCATACATTGCTTTTAATTTAAAGATTTCTCTCCATTTTAATTTTTTGATAAGTGGTATTCTATTTAATAGTTTTCCATTCATGTCGTAGGTTAGTGCTACAGATGCATAACGGTCATTAAGGAACTCCATATTATGAAGTAAATTAAATGTTTCGTCATTTTGCGAGAAGTAAGACAAGTTGGCTGCAGGAACTATTAATAAAGGAAAAGGTACAGTATTCCATTGAATACCTCCTTTTACATGGACATCTAATTTGCCCCATGATGCTAGCCAAAATCGTTTCCATACACTTGCTTCGGTCAAGTTAAAATCATATCCTCCATTGAACACTCCTTTTATACCAATAGTGTGGTCTAATGTGAATACAGGAACATCCCAAGACACAGGTTTACGTCTTTGTTTTGTATTCACGTAATTTTCATTTGGTGCATATCTTAACTTAACTCCAATTTCTGTTGTAGTTATATCTCTAACGGTAGTGTTGTTGAAATCATTTCTTAGATATTCCAGTTTACCAGCAGGTTTATCATTTCTTCTTCTACCAAAAGCTTTCAGAGAAAATCCACCTACTAGTTCATAGTTGTATGTGAAATTAGCTTCACGGATGTAAGACATTTGGTCTACAGGGAATGCCTTCCACGATACGAACACGTTATCTTTATCTCTGGTTAAGAATTTATCCATAGGCGACATAACATCGCTTGTATAGGTAAAGCTGATGTTATTCATAGGATATTCCCAAGGGAAGTTCTCTCTTTTCTTGAATGCGTAGGTTATATTACCAGAATATTTCCATCGTTGATCTCTAAAGCCGTATGCACCATATCCTTGAACGAAAATTTTAGGATGTAATGCAGCAGTCGTTTTTCCTCCGAATCGAATTCTTGTGCCATCAATGAAATTTCCAGATATGGTTGAGTTGATTGGTCCTAGGTCGATTTTACTAGGTTTTCCTCGTTTACTTGTTTCAAGGTAGTTTTCAAAAAATATTTTGGTTGCGAATAACATATATTTAAAAGCAGGCGCTTTTGATAATCGCTCCATAAAGGTGTCCATCGAGTTTTCTATACTCGATAGGGATACTTGTCTAGCTTCCTCCCAATATTCAGGAGGTCTATTATACATGTTGTTCTCCTTGATTGTTTCTCCTCTGTTTTTGAAAATTCGATTAGGAATTTCCTCAAAAGTATAATTTGAATATTTTGTGGTTCGCTGAATTTGTGCACCTTGGAAAGCTTGTAATAAATGGATATCAGCCTCCATAATATCGTCTTTTAGCACCCAATTCCCATTTTCAAGTTGAGTAAACTCTTGAAGGATATCTAAATTGGTGATGAAATTAACTGCTGTATTTTGAGGAAGGTTCATTGTGCATTTTTTCACTGCATACGATGAATCATTTAAAACATATAAGTGCCCAGTAAAACCAAAATCTTGCGAGTTATGTGGTACAAAAGAGAGGTGAATACACTCGTCTGTTTCTACACGCACGGTATCCATAATATAAAATTTATAGAAGGATGTAGCCGTATTACTAATTGGGCTGACGAATCTTCTTTTTAAAAGTTTTATATTATCATCATAGATATTTATATCGGCAAATATTTCCTCAATCATTTGATTCATGACGTCGCCCGTAGAAATGAAGTCTTGAAAACCTGTGGAATTCATGCCTTCAATATAGGTTTTTGTTGATTTTGGTTCTTTACGATAGGCTACTCTTGAAGCAGTTTCGTTTATAGATATTGGAAGAATATATCCGCCTGTCGTTCTAGACATCTCAAGTTGATCCGATTTAAAACCCAATCCTTTGTAAATACCTTTATTTAATTTCTCGTCTGTTAAATCATTCAGCGAGATTTTCATTTTTTGATATTTACTGTATTGATAATAGTCATTCTCCTCTAGTTTGAACTCTTTTTTATTGCGAATAACATTTTCCATCAGTTCAACAGCAGGGTTCCCTTTTTTCTTGTAGCGTTCTTTTTTGGGCTTCACAATAACTTCGCTCAGCATAATATCGCTAGGTGCTAGTTTAACATTAGCAGTTCTAGTTTTTGCCGAAATCTGTATTTTTTTGGTATTATATCCAACAAAAGAAAAGGTCAAATCTTTATATTTCGGGTTGTATTGAATTGAGTAATTGCCATCGAAATCTGTCGTAGTTCCAGTGGTAGTTCCTTCATAGAACACCGATACATAGCCCAAGGGCTCATTAGTAATCGAGTCTGTTACCATACCTTTAATTGTTTGCGCTTGAAGTTGGTAAGTGCAAGTCAAAAGGAAGATAAGTGTGATTATTAATGGAGTGGATTTATTATTATATTTTATCATTAAATTCTAAATCATAAATTCTTACAAAGCTATTCAAATTTAACCAAAAAGTCTCATATGTTATATACTGAGTCATTTTATTTATGCTTTTATGACTTTCCTATTGAGAAATTTCATTCTTCCATGAAATCAAACTGAAATTATATTTTCAGTTTGATTGAACCATCTTAGTATTACATTGTTATTAACATTGAATTTAAACAATAGAAAATTTTAACAAATTAAATAAGAACGAGATATGAATACAAAATTTAAAGGTGCAGATGTAAAGTTAGTTGGTTCATTTGTAGAAGTAGGTGCTAAAGCTCCAAACTTTGAACTTGTAAAAGGTGATTTATCAAACTTATCTTTGAAATCTTTGGAGGGTAAAAAAGTAATCTTAAACATCTTCCCAAGTTTAGATACTGCTGTTTGTGCAACCTCTGTTCGTAAATTTAACAAAGAAGCTGCTTCTCTTGATAATACTGTAGTTTTGGCTATCTCTAAAGACTTGCCATTTGCTCAAGGTCGCTTCTGTACAACAGAAGGTATAGGCAACGTAATTCCTTTGTCAGACTTTAGATACTCTGATTTTGACGAAGTTTATGGTCTGCGTATGGCTAATGGTCCTCTTGCAGGTCTTCTTGCTAGAGCTGTTGTTGTTATTGACGAAAAAGGTATTGTAAAATATACAGAACTTGTTCCTGAAATTACAACAGAACCAAATTATGAAAAAGCACTTGCAGCTGTAAAATAATTTGTTTCTATTAAACAAAATACTAAAGGCGTTATCTTAATCAAGGTAACGCCTTTTTTAGGTTCATTTTTTTTCTTTTAATTCTTCTCCCTATGAAGGGCGAGTTCTCTTTCAAAGAAGACAGAGTCTTCTTTGAAAGAGAACAGTGTCTTCTTAGCGAGGTAATAAATCCTTGTTTTAATGTGTCGTATGGCCTATCCCTACAGGGGCAATAATTACTCCTTTATAGGTAAAAAAAACAGCCCATCTTTTAAATAAAAGATGGGCTGTTTAAAATCTTAAAATAGTTTTTATTTCTTTTTTTTCAATCCTTGGTAAGCAATAAATGCGATTACTGCTATAGCTACGGCAATAAACACATAACCAATTTCATGACTGTATTTACTTACTAGTTGAATTAAATCTTCTTCCGATTCTACACCTGGCATTTTCGATAGATAATAGCCTAGTGCAGCTAGTATAATATTCCAAATTCCGGCTCCAAGTGTGGTGTAGATTAGGAAAGTAGATAGTTTCATACGTGCCAGTCCTGCAGGAATGGAAATAAGTTGTCTCACTGCTGGCATTAATCGTCCTATAAATGTAGATAGAGCACCATATTTGTCGAAGTATTTCTCTGCTTTTTCTACCTTAGGTCCATCAATAAGGCACATGTGTCCCCAACGACTATCTGCAAATTTGTAGATAATTGGTCGCCCAAGGTACTTAGCTAAATAGTAGTTAATTAGTGCTCCTATATTTGCCCCGATTGTAGAGAAAAGTACAACGAGGTATATATTCAATTCATTACCAACAGCTGCTTTGTAGGCAGCAGGCGGAATTACAACTTCAGATGGAAAGGGGATGAAAGAACTTTCAATGGCCATCAAAATTGTTATGGTTAAATAATTTAGGTGGTCAAGATACCACTGAACCAGAGTTTCCATGTTTTATTGTTTTATTAAGAAGTGTTTAATTGTTTCTTTGAGATAGCTTTTATCAATACTGTCAAGATCATTCAATACGCTCAATGGTGAACTGAAGTCAATCTTTATATCTAGGTTTTCGTTATATTGGTTGAATTCCATTTCGTTACCTTCAATAAGAGCTATTACAGCAAGGTCAAAACCAACTTGATTGAATGTCGACTCTAAATCATATGTTTTTTTAAAGTACCTTTTAGCTTTAGTTAAATCACTTAACTCTATAAAAACTTTAGCGAGTTCATAATAAGCATAAATTGATGTCGAGCTTTCTTCGGCTAAATGTGCTTCTTCTATTGCACCATCTGTATCACCATCTTCAAGATTAAGAATGGCATATATTAGATGACTGTTTTCATTATAAGAATTATCAATAAAGTCGATGTTGGTATTTAATTGTTCAAGTACAGATTTGATATCAGTCTTGCCATTAATATCTATCTCTGTTGATAGTCCTGCATCAGAGTTTAGTAATCTTTCCTCGGCAACTTTGTTAAATCTAATTTCAGAAATCAGTTTTAACTGCTCTTCGTTAGTTAAATTATCAATCACTTTAGAAAGGCTTTGTGTATCTATATATCCCTTATGGAGCTCATCTTCATCTGCACCTTCGTGAATTGCTAAAAGAAAGTATTTGTTGTATAGGTTGTCGTCAAGTTCAAGGTAACAATTAGCTAAAGCCATGTAGGTACTTGATAAATCGGAACACCCTTTTTCGATTGCAATGTGGAATTGAATGGTTGCTTCTTTGAAGTTTTGATTGAGTAGATGTAGTTGTCCCATTAGAAAATAGGCATCGCCAAAATTCTCATCGGTTACAATCGTGAACTCTAGAGACTCTTTACACTCATCGAATCTTTGTAATTCGAAGTTAATGATGGATCTAGCCCACCAATAAGATGTGTTGTAGGGGTCGCTGTCAATCAACTTTTCAATAACTCGAAGCGCTATGTCAAATTGGCTGGTTCTTTTTAGATATTCAGCGTAGGCTTGAAGGAATGAAACATCATGTGGAAACAACCTTAATCCTTTGTCAATCCATTCGGTTAGTAAATCTTGAAGTATTTGCTCCGAGTCCAATAATACATAACAGACATCGATGATGGTGTCTATATTGTTTTTTTGTTCTAATTGATTAAGATAGACTATGATGCTGTTTTTATCCTCTATTTGAGGGTCGTGTAGATCGATTTCTACTTTTAGGAGTAATACATCATTTGTATCATGTCCTCCAGATAGGTAGGTTGCCAACTGACGGGCATCGCCAAAGTTAGATTGATAAAGGTGAATGTATGCTTTTTCAAGTAATATATCACTATTGTCAGGATGGATATGTAGGGCTTCTTTTACAGCCGTAAGTCCTTCTTTGTACTTGCCAATACTAGAGTAGTAGCTTATGATGTCCGCAAATTCGCCAGAATCTAAATAAAGGCTCTCACCTTTAGCCGCACTATTTTCATAGTCGGCTAAAGATGGAGGTGTATTATTATTTCCTGTATTGTAGCCTTTTTTATCCATTAATCAAGGACGGTATCAGTTCTTTTTGTTAATTTTTCCCCAAGCGTCTTTAAGACCAACTGTGCGGTTGAAAATTAAATTACTTGAAGTAGAGTCTTTATCCATTGTAAAGTATCCAATTCTTTGAAATTGTAAATAGCATCCTGTATTGAATTCTGTTAAGTACTTCTCAACGTAGCAATTCTTCAATACTTTTAAAGATTCTGGATTCATCAATTCACGGAAGTCTGTGTTTTGTTCCGTATTTGGATTTTCGATTGTGAACAAACGATCGTATAGACGTACTTCAGCTTTTTCACAGTGATTGCAACTTAACCAATGAAGTGTGCCTTTTACTTTTCTAGCAGATTCTGGCATACCACTTTTTGTTTGAGGATCGTATTCACAATATACCTCAATGATATTACCGTCTTCATCTTTTTTGCAGCCAGTACACATTACAATGTATGCGTTTTTAAGACGTACCTCTTTACCTGGAGTCATACGGAAGAATTTCTTAGGAGCATCTTCCATAAAGTCTTCTCTTTCCATCCATAGCTCGCGGCTAAATTCAATGGTGTGAGATTTAGATTCAGGATCTTCAGGATTGTCTACACAAGGCATTGATTCAACTTGTCCTTCAGGATAGTTTGTAATGATTAATTTTACAGGGTCTAGAACTGCTGAAACACGTGTTGCACGTTTGTTCAAATCGTCTCTAACAGCAGACTCAAGTAATGAGAAATCATTTAAGGCTTCATATTTAGTATAACCAATCAGGTTAAGGAAGTTTTTGATTGCTTCTGGAGAATAGCCTCTACGACGGTAGCCACAAATAGTAGGCATACGAGGGTCGTCCCAACCGTTTACAAGGTTTTCTTGTACAAGTGCAAGTAATTTTCGTTTACTCATCACATTGTATGTTAGATTCAAACGGTTAAACTCCATTTGTCTTGGACGGTAATCGCCTCCTTTAGAAAGTTCTGTTTCTTTCAACTCATCAATGAAGTAATCGTATAGAGGACGGTGAACTTCAAATTCAAGTGTACATAAAGAGTGGGTAACACCTTCAAAATAATCACTTTGACCATGAGCGAAATCATACATTGGGTATGCTTTCCATTGGTCGCCAGTACGGTGGTGGTGGTGTTTTATTACACGGTAAATAATAGGATCTCTAAAGTGCATATTAGAGTGTGCCATATCAATTTTAGCACGCAATACCATTTCACCTTCTTCAACCTCGCCAGTGTTCATCTTTGCAAAAAGAGCTAAACTCTCTTCAATAGGACGTTCTCTGTGTGGTGAGTTAGTTCCTGGAGTTGTTGGTGTGCCCTTTTGAGTAGCAATAAGCTCTGCGCTTTGCTCGTCAATATAAGCTTTACCTTCTTTAATAAGACTCACTGCAAAATCCCATAACTGTTGGAAGTAGTCTGAAGCGTAATATATATTGTCCCAATGAAAACCTAACCATTCAATGTCTTCTTTGATTGCATCAACATACTCGACATCTTCTTTAACGGGGTTGGTATCATCAAAACGAAGATTACAAACTCCACCATACTTTTCTGCCATACCAAAGTCTATATTAATAGCTTTAGCATGTCCTATGTGTAGGTATCCATTTGGTTCGGGTGGAAAACGAGTTTGAACTCGTCCTTCATTCTTACCCTCTTTTAAGTCATTTACAACAGCCTGTTCTACGAAGTTAAGGCTTTTCTTTTCGTTTGCTTCAGTTATATTTTTATCAGTCATGGTGTTAATATTTTCCATTTCTAAAATAGAATACAAAAGTACTATCTTTTTTGTATTTATATAAATATACGAGTAATAAATCAAGGTGTCGTAATACATTTGCCCATATTGCAGTGGATTAGTTAGAAAACTCGTAAGACTTAGCACACCACTTTCTATAGTTACCGTTATTGAATTTACTCGTAAACTTGTAAAATAGAATATTTTGTTCAAGTTCGGGTAATGATAAGCCTTAAAATACTTAAATAATATGCCAGAACTAGAAATTAAATAAAGTTTATGCGTGTTTCATCGCCTATTTATAATATATTTGTGTATCAATTACGATTTCGCAAGAAAATATTTGTTTGTAAATGAAATTTAGACCTTTTAAACATGTTGTAAGACATATTTATTTTTTTGGATGCTAAGTGACATTTCCCATATATTTGCAATCGTTATCCTAAAACAATCTTTTTTACCTTAAAAGAACTAATACCTATTGAAAACTAAAAAAAGGGGCTTTGTGAAAAGCCCCTTTTTTTGCCATATGCCCCTTCATATAATTCTTTTATTCTCCTTGTTTTTCTATCTTTGTTTTTAAATACTTTAAATTATAAACCACGCTAATCTTGCATATTTTTATTTTAAAATAAGGTTAGTGTTAAATAAGATATCAATATATGTTTTCAGGAATTGTAGAAGAAACAGCAAAAGTTGTTGCTATTGAGAAAGACAAAGAGAATGTTCATTTTACTTTATCTTGTTCTTTCGTGAAAGAATTAAAAATAGACCAAAGTGTTGCTCATAATGGTGTCTGTTTAACTGTTGTAGATCTAAAAGAAGATTGCTATACTGTAACTGCCGTATTCGAAACTTTGGAGCGTTCTAACTTAGGGCATCTAAAAGTAGGGGATAAGGTAAACATTGAAAGGAGTATGATGATGAATGGTCGCCTTGACGGACATATTGTGCAAGGACACGTGGACCAAACTGCAATCTGTACCGAAATTAAAGATGCCGATGGTAGTTGGTACTTTACATTTAAATATGATTTCAATAAAGAAATGGCAAAACGTGGATACTTTACAGTTGATAAAGGTTCTGTTACTATTAATGGTGTTAGCTTGACTGTATGTAATCCGACTGAAAATTCTTTCCAAGTAGGGATTATTCCTTATACTTATGAATACACTAACTTCCATACTTTCGAAGTTGGATCTGTAGTAAATATTGAATTTGATATTATTGGTAAGTATATTTCAAGACTTACAGATTTATCGAAATAATGGAATAATAATAGAATTTATTATCGTATGGATTTATTGGAGTTAATTAAATTGAGACAAAGTGATCGTAAATTTGATTTCGATAGGCTAGTTGAAGCTGAAAAAATATCATATATATTAGAAGCAGCGCGATTGGCTCCATCGGCATGTAATGCTCAGCCTTGGAAAATAATTGTTGTTGATGAGCCTAACTTGTCAAAACAAATTGGAGAGGCTACTGCTAATTTAGGAATGAACAAGTTTGCTAAGAATGCTCCGTTACATTTAATTATTGTAGAAGAGTCTGCCAATTTTACATCAATCCTGGGGTCTAAATTAAAAGGTAAGTATTTTCCTTTAATAGATATTGGTGTTTTAGCTAGCCATATTACATTGGCTGCAGAGCAACAAGAATTAGGTTCGTGCATTACGGGCTGGTTTGATGAAAGAAAAATCAAGAAGCTACTAAACATTCCTTTAAAGAAACGGGTATTGTTGAATATCTTGATTGGGTATCCTTTAAATGACAAACGTTCTAAAAGCAGGAAGTCAATAAACGATATTGTGTGTCGTAATACCTATGAATAATCTAATTTTATTTAAAATAAGAACAAGTCCAAATCTTTTCAGGTTTGGACTTGTTCTATTATATATAGCTGTTAGATCAGAATATTTATGACACTTTGTTATATCATTGTAACATCAAAAACGGCATTGTTCTTCTTTTAATGGGATTTCTATATCCAAAAACACCCAAAAACTATCAAAAAAGGGGTGAAAATAGGTTTTTGATAGATTCCCCCTGCTTTAATGATTGATATTAGCTCATCGGTGCAGAATAAACTTCCTACTTTTGAACTGAGCGAAAGGGAAACCCACAACGGTTTCGAATCGCCATAAACACAACAAGTTATAATACATTTTAAAATTAGCGAAGTATGAAAAGTTTAAGTTTTAGAAAAGAGTTGATAGGATCACAAGAAGAATTGTTACGCTTTGCTTATAAATTAACATCAGATCGCGAAGAAGCACAAGATCTTCTACAGGAGACATCTTTAAAGGCACTAGATAACGAAGATAAGTATATACCAGATACAAACTTTAGAGGTTGGGTTTATACAATCATGCGTAATATATTTATAAATAACTACAGAAAAGTTGTTCGTGAACAAACTTTTGTAGACAAAACAGATAATCTATACCATTTAAATTTACCACAAGACTCTGGTCTTGATAGTGCTAGTGGTTCTTATGATTTGAAGCAAATGCATAAAATCGTTAATGATTTACCAGAAGAATATAAAGTACCTTTTACGATGCACGTTTCAGGTTTTAAATACCGTGAGATTGCAGATAAACTAGATTTACCTCTAGGAACTGTTAAAAGTAGAATCTTCTTTACAAGACAAAAATTACAAGAAGACTTAAGAGACTTTATTTAACTATAAAATAGGCATAAATAAGCCGAAGGGCAGCTAATTTATTTAGTTGTCCTTTTTTTATTTGCTTAAAAAGTTTACATTTGAAAATAATTAAATAAAAAAATCCGTATTTACTTTTAGTTTGATAATATAAGACTATATTTGTTAAAATAGATAGAACCTTAAAGTCATTCATAAAAAATTCTCTATCATATGAAAAAGGAAATAAAATTTAGTTTAGTTTACCGCGACATGTGGCAATCGTCAGGAAAGTATCAACCTCGTAGAGATCAATTGGAAAGAATAGCTCCAGTAATCATTGAAATGGGCTGTTTCAGTAGAGTTGAGACTAACGGTGGTGCTTTTGAGCAAGTTAACCTGCTTTATGGTGAAAACCCTAACCAAGCAGTTCGTGCTTTCACAAAACCATTTAACGAAGTTGGTATTAAAACACACATGCTTGACCGTGGTTTGAATGGTCTACGTATGTATCCTGTTCCTGCTGACGTGCGTAAACTAATGTACAAAGTTAAACACGCTCAAGGTGTAGATATTACACGTATTTTCTGTGGTCTTAACGACGTCAGAAACATCATTCCATCAATCAAATACGCTATTGAAGGTGGTATGACTCCTCAAGGTACTCTTTGTATCACTTTCTCTCCAGTACACACTGTTGAGTATTACTTCAATATTGCTAAACAACTTATCGAAGCAGGTGCACAAGAAATCTGTTTGAAAGATATGGCTGGTGTTGGTCGTCCAGGTATGCTTGGTCAATTAACAAAAGCAATTAAAGATAAATACCCAGAAATTATCATTCAATACCACGGTCATACAGGTCCAGGTCTTTCAATGGCTTCTATCCTAGAAGTTTGTGAAAACGGTGCTGATATTATTGACTGTGCTATCGAGCCATTGTCTTGGGGTAAAGTTCACCCAGACGTAATTTCTGTTCAAGCTATGTTGAAAGATAAAGGATTTAAAGTTCCAGAAATCAACATGAAAGCTTATATGCAAGCTCGTGCTTTAACTCAAGAGTTTATTGATGATTTCTTGGGCTATTTCATGGACCCAACAAATAAATTGATGTCTTCATTATTGTTAAGCTGTGGCTTACCAGGTGGTATGATGGGATCTATGATGGCAGACTTGAAAGGTATGCACTCTGGTATCAACATGCTTCTTAAACAACAAGATAAAGAACCACTTACAATTGATGACCTTCTAGTAATGTTATTTGATGAAGTTCAACTTATCTGGCCTAAATTAGGTTATCCTCCATTGGTAACTCCTTTCAGCCAATATGTTAAGAACATTGCATTGATGAACATTCTTGGTAGTGTAAAAGGTGATCCACGTTGGTCAATGGTTGACAAAAATGCTTGGGCTATGATTCTTGGTGAAGCTGGTAAACTTCCAGGTGCACTTGATCCAGAATTAATTGCTCTTGCTAAAGAAAAAGGTTACGAGTTTACAGACAAAAATCCTCAAGACAACTATCCTGACGAACTAGACAAATACCGTCAAGAAATGAAGGAAAACGGTTGGGATTGTGGTCCAGATGATGAAGAGTTACTTGAACTTGCTATGCACGATCGTCAATACCGTGATTA
>JASLDF010000017.1 GCA_030151635.1 Bacteroides sp.
GGGTATCACTATAAAACTTTATTCTATGCCACGAATCATTAATCACAATGGAGAACTGTTCCGTATTCATGAAACTGAAAACAGAATAGAATACTCGGCTAATGATGGACGCACCTGGACCACGAGGTACATCGGTCATACGATAGGTAAATTCATCCAGTTGGTTCATTTTAGTGATCGCTTAATTGTATGCACTTCAAAAGGACTTTTCCAATCGACCAATCGTGGACGAGGCTGGACTCCCTTATACACGGGCAAAATTATCGGCGTCATTAAATCAATCCAAGAAAATGGCAAACAATTATTAGCAACTACTACAAAAGGGCTTTTCTATTCGTCCGATGGTGGTCATGTTTGGTTTCCTAAAATGGGTTGATTTAAGGTAACAAATACTTAAGTTATAGGAAGCAAGTTTAAGCCCCCATAAAACTTGCTATAAGCCTGCTCTACGCCTAAATAAAGCATTAAACTTGCACTTTAAAAATGGTGGTCGTCTGCTTTGCATTTTGTACCTTTGCCAATTCATTCGAAAAAAGACACCATGACATTAAATAATATAAAAGTCATTGCATTTGATGCTGATGACACTCTTTGGGCCAATCAAAATTATTTTGAGGAAGCAGGAGAAGCTTATGCCGATCTTTTGGCACCCTACATGCCCCCTGAAGAACTTGCAACTACCCTATTGAAAGTAGAGCAAGAGAATTCTGAGATTTATGGTTTTGGCGCAAAAAGCTTCACACTCTCTATGATTGAAACCGCTTTACTAGTATCAAATAACGAAGTGGAGCAGATTAAGCTACAAAAGATGCTTCAAATTGGGAAATATCTATTAAATATGCCCATCATCCAACTTACCGATGTTGAGTCTGTCCTGCAACAAGTCCAAGACAAACACAAGTATCAACTTGTCGTAGCTACCAAAGGCGATTTAACCGATCAAGAACGTAAGCTTGAACGCTCTGGATTGAAACAATACTTCGACCACATTGAAATCATGAGCAATAAAATGACAACAGATTACACCCACTTGCTGGATAAATTAGATTGTCGCCCCGAAGAATTTCTTATGGTAGGAAACTCTTTAAAATCGGATATCATTCCCGTAATAGAAATGGGTGGATATGCAGCTCACATACCCTACCACCTTACTTGGGCCAATGAGATTGTAACCGATAAATTTACAAGCGAACGTTGCTTTGAACTAACTACACTTAAAGGATTACTTAAATATCTTCCAAAGTAAGTCAACAAAATAGAACTGATATCCAAACTTTTAGGTGTAGGGCTTGTTAACAATAAATACAGACGTTACACCCAAAAGTAAATATCATGAGAACAGCCTATTTAAATGCAATTCTATTTTTCCTTTTGATTGCTGCGTTTTTTGGCATTCAATATGGATTGGCAAATAATTATACCAATTGGGAAAGTTATGTATGGTTTAAACTTTCAGCTTTTGTATTCATGATTCCCCTTGTTTATTCTGGAGGAACCTTATTTGCTCCTAGCTTCATTAAATATCCTTACCATATAATAGGTGCAATTGACGTTGTAGCCATCATTGCTGCTGTTTCACTAAGAGATTTTAGCATAGCCTATATATTGAGGTTTATTGTAGCACTTACTCTAGGCACGATTTTAGCTTGTTTTATAGCACGTATTTTAAGACATAACAGTCTTAAATACAAAAACAAGCTAAAAAAACGAGACGAGATTTAAAATAAAGATTGAGTCATCTTACTCTGTAATAATCATACCAACCCCTTCTGTAGCAGCTACATGAAGGGGTTTTTATTTGATAAAAAAGTTCAACTCCATTATATTAATAAATTCTAAATTCTATTCATTCCTCAGCCTCAACACTATCTAACCAATTATTTGGTGTCAAAATATTGGATTATATTTCTTACAAAACCCCATAAATCAAGCATTTAAAGTACTTTTAGTCAATAGATATTAATATATTAAAACAGATAAGAAAAAGGATAATTTAGGGTAAACCGGTGTGAACCAACCGAATAAACTTCTTGTTTAGTATTTATAAAACATCTAAAAAGGATTATTGATAATCAGACAAGGTAAAAGCAATCATACAGTAATATCAATAAGTTTAGATTTTGGTTAATTGTGTTTATAATCATCGTTAGCTACTTTTCAATACCAAACGAAATTAAGGTTATTAACCGCTTTATCTTTCTTTCGTTTGTATTGTAAAAGTACAATTAGGAAAACTAGATGAGGTCACTATTTGAAGTTAGTTTTAGATGTATTTTTCAGTTAAGTTCGTATGTCAAACATCAAGTGATGTGGCACTCTGGATGACTAGTTTTTCTATTCAAACCAAATTGCAATCTAACATTTTTAAGATGAAAGGACTCTTGTTTATTTATATGTGAATATAAACAAATAGGAGTCCTTTTTATTTACAACAAGCTATATATCAGCTAATTGTATTTTAATATAAACAAAGATTAAAATACAGTATTTGTAGTGAAATAGTTAGTTTTTCAATGAACCAGTAAACAGTTAATCGTGTTTTACTTATATAATCGAATTAGATAACACGCTGATGCAAATTAAGCATAGGAACAATTATTTTGTACTGATTCTTTTTTTGGAAATTGTATCAGCGAGTTACTTAAATTGGTTTTCATAATTAAGTTGTTGTGTTAAAACCTCGATGATTTATTTAATGGTAATTAGGTTTCGCTAATACCTCGTTACTATTGATTAAATATCTCGCAAGGTACAAAGCGTAAATTGGGTGTGAGCTTAGTTTACGCTTCTTGTTTAATGGCAATTCACAATACAATCAAAAAAGGAAATATCTGAAAATATGATAAATAGATATAAAGCGACGCTAAGAGAGCAAACAAGACTTTATAAACCAATGTTTTAATAGTGTCGTTATAGATTATCAGAACTGCAAAAGGGCAATTCTAATTTGGTTTTTAAATTGGTTTAAGAATATTATATACGCTTTTTTCATTCTAAATTGCCCTACCCAATAAGAATACAAGGAGAACAAGCACTTCTTGCTTATGAATTGCTAGTGATGATATTTATTTAATGTTTAATAATTTGTTCCTTAGCCGCTTATTAAGTTTATCTTTTTAAGCGGCTATTTGGATTTATATAGATACGGCAAGTCTATTTCGTGTGGGCTTTAAATTTAGATAATACAGCAGTTAAGCGCTCTTTATCTGTTGGGGTAAACCAAGCCTTCACACCAATTGAAGCCAAGGGTTTAGAACCATCATAGAACTCAACATCATCTGTCATACCCGTAATGGCAATGCACCATTTATCCTCATCAATACCCACCAAAGTCATCTTGTTTTTGAACGAAGGAATTCGTTCGAAGTAGTGAAACAAGGCATAGTAATCATCTACAGCATCAATGTATCCATAAGGAATCTCGAGCGATAGTCCTTCATCAAGATGATGTACTTCAATCTCCGACAATGGAAAGTGTAAATCCCACTCGGGTGTAATATCTGCACGTTGGTCTGTTTTTTCAACTCCCTCAAGGTGTCCTAACTTTACGTTAAGATGCAGGTTGAAGCGTTGAAAAATAGAATCAAAATCAATTTCATAGGTTGCCAAAGATATCGGGAATCTTTCATTTCCAGAATATCGTTTCAGGTCTAGCTTTCCAATAGTAAGTGCATCTTGATCCATTTCTTCTTCTTGATTACGTTTATATGTATTTGTTAAAATTGTGATGAATAATCAAAAATAGTAATTAAGAGCCACAATTTCTATTGTTAAGTAATATATATTGACACCGAGCTTATAAAACTCAAGATACCATCCCCACATTTAAGCCACCAGAACGATGTTTTTATTCCACTCTATGAAGTATGGGTCCTCTCAGGGAGAGAACACTGTCGTCTCAGTAAGAGAACTCTGCTATCTTAGGAAGACAGAAAACACACAAATCTTAGAAGTGATAAATACTCATGCTTCTAAATACAAAAAAGAGGACGAATCATCCGTGAAGCTCCACTTTAATTATAAGTCGAAAAACAGTCAAACATTGGCAACTCCAAACGGGATATGAACCGCAGGAACGTTCTTTAAATTCTTAAGATGCGTCTTTTGGTCATCGAAAAAGATATGAGGTTTCATTACCTCTAAAATCTTACTTTTATCTACCCCACCCATAAAGAAAGCCTCATCCACAGATATGCCATGGTGCTTTAAAGTTGTAATGACACGTTCGTGTGCAGGAGCATTGCGTGCCGTAATAATACTGGTACGTAAGAATGGCTCATAGGTTTTATTTCGTTTGGCTTCCTCACGCTCAAGCTGTTGAATGTGAGATATTTTAATGAGCAGTTTACCCAACGGACCAATATCTAAAGGTTTATCCGAATACAACTCCTCATATTCGAAATACTTCTCAATACCTTCTTTCTTAAATACCACTTCCGACTCATCACCAGCAATCACACCATCAAAGTCAAAAGCTATGCGCAGTTGTCCCGTTTTATCGTCATCAATAAACTTCGAATCCAACACATAACCAGCAGGACAACCCGCCTTCATCGCCTCCTTCACATCCTCTTCATTGCCCGAAAGAAATAGAGAGGCATTATAGGCCGATATATATTTCGAAGGTGAAGCACCCGATAAAAAGGCTGCACGAGTAATGTCTAGATGATGCGAAGAGATGGATCGAAACACACGCATGCCCGTATCGGCATTGTTTTTAGACAACAAAACCACTTCAATGGGTTTCACATCGGGAAGTAATGCATTAATAGCTAGTAAACGCTTTATAAATGGGAACGCCACCCCAGGACGTAACTTCTTATTTAAATTTTTCTGCTGATAGGCAATGTAAGCCTCCAACCCTTTTTCATGAAAAACACGGTCGGAATCCGATAGGTTGAACAGTGCACTTGAAGCCACTGCCACCACCAATTTATCTTCTAATGGATAGGCCATAGTGATCTTTTTTCTTTTGTTTACGAATAATATACGAACAAAGATAAATGTTAGCGAATGATTTCACGGCTAAAACTTATTTAATATAGGCATTGATACTCTATTCCACCATATCAATCATACATTACTTCGATTTTCTACTGATGCACCCTTAATACCTTATATGTAACGATACAGAACTGATTAAATTCTATGTAGGAAACGGTTACATCAGTAGATTTCTTTCATCTTCAATCCCTATAAAGTTGATTTTAAGAAACGGAGCCCTTAACTTTACATCACTATCAATTAACCTTATTAAAAAGTCAACATGAGAAAAAGTTCATTGCTACTATTACTAAGCCCACTGGCTACACTACCTGTTGGAGCGAAAGAGAAAAAGCAAGACCAAGAGAAACCCAACGTCATTTTCATTTATGCTGATGACCTTGGGTATGGCGATTTAGGTTGCTATGGTGCAAGAAATGTAGAAACACCCAACATTGATAAACTGGCTCAATCGGGTATTCAGTTCATGAATGGACATGCTACAGCTGCAACGAGCACACCTTCACGCTACTCGATGTTAACAGGCGAATATGCGTGGAGAAAGAAAGGAACAGATGTAGCTGCCGGAAACGCCGGAATGATTATTCGCCCGGAACAGTTTACACTTGCCGATGTTTTTAAAAGTGCTGGTTACAAAACCGCAGCTATTGGAAAATGGCATTTGGGACTGGGCGATAAAACTGCAGAACAAGATTGGAATGCTCCCCTAGCAGCACACTTAGGAGATCTTGGCTTTGACTACTCGTATATTATGGCAGCCACTGCCGACCGTGTTCCTTGTGTCTTCATTGAGAACGGGCAAGTTGCAAACTACGATCCTGAACATCCCATTGAAGTTAGCTATTCGAAACCTTTTGAAGGCGAACCATTGGGTAAAACACACCCAGACTTACTTTATAATCAGAAGTCAAGTCATGGACACGACATGGCTATTGTAAATGGTATTGGCCGCATTGGTTATATGAAAGGCGGTGGCAAAGCACTTTGGAAAGATGAAAACCTTGCCGATTCAATCACGACACACGCACTCGATTTCATCAAACAAAATAAAAAAGAGCCGTTTTTCATGTATTTGGCAACCAATGATGTGCATGTACCTCGATTTCCACACGACAGGTTTCGTGGTAAGAACGAAATGGGTGTGCGTGGCGATGCTATTGTGCAGTTCGACTGGACCGTGGGCGAGGTGGTTAAAACATTAAAGAAACTGGGCATTGAGAAGAATACAATCATCATTCTATCTAGCGACAATGGACCTGTTGTAGATGATGGATATCAAGACCAAGCAGAGGAGTTATTAAATGGACACAAACCTGCTGGACCTTTTCGTGGCATGAAATACAGTGCCTTTGAAGGTGGAACTGCCGTACCATTAATTGTAAGCTGGCCAGCTGGAATCTCACAAGCCAAAGTATCAGAAGCACTTGTTTCTCAAATTGATGTCTTGGCATCTATGGCTAGTTTGGTTAATGTGAGGTTACCTAAGCACGCTGCACCCGATAGTAAAAACAACCTATCAACTTGGTTAGGTAGAGATGAGCAAGACCGTCCTTATATTATTCAACAAGCAGCAAATAAAACACTTTCGGTTAGAACCAAAGAGTGGAAATACATTGAACCAAACAACGGGCCTGCTATCATTACCTGGGGTCCAAAAATAGAGACGGGCAACAATGCCAAACCTCAACTTTATAACATGCACAAAACGGTTGATGAGCTTCACAACGAAGCAGAGGAAAATCCTTTAGTATTGAAGGAGTTGGAAGATATACTACTTAAAGAGCGTAAGCTTTAAAGAGCAAATGTTTATAGATGTGCATTTTCGAACTTTAATTTCATTCGTAACGCCCATCATATAAGCATATTAGTATGCTGTAAAACATCTATCTATAAATACTTGTCTGTTTGATATGTTTTGAAGCATACATCGGTGGTTTTCGTTTGGTTATTCAAAATAGGCTTTCTATATTGCGACCATAGTAAAATAATGACATTCTGATTTCACATTCAAATCGGTAAAACATGAGGTCCTTTTTTGTTTGTGAATCAATTCAACATGCCATAAATATTAACGTTAAAATCTTGAACTTATGATTATGGAATTTTACACCCAATGTCCTAGCTGTGGACAAGGAAATACCACCAGAAACGGAATGTGTCACTTATG
>JASLDF010000075.1 GCA_030151635.1 Bacteroides sp.
TTAAGTGTTGGAAGTGCACCACGCATACGAGTGTCATCAGTGATGTTAAAGTTTTCATCCAATGGTACGTTAAAGTCTACACGAATAAATGCTTTTTTACCAGCAAAGTTGAATTTTTCAAATGATTGCATAATACTCTATATTATTTGTTATCTAAAATTATTGATCTTTTTTATAGACCGACAAAGTTAATATTTATTTCTTTTTATACCTATCAATAATCTACAAAGTTCTAAAAAAGGCTACTCTTTAGACACCTTATATTTCTGTGTGAAATACTTGCAGTATAGCGTTAGACCACACTTTTCGCATTCTGGTTTTCGTGCCTTACAAATGTATCGTCCATGTAAAATGAGCCAATGATGGGCAGTTGCTATGTAATCGGTAGGTATGTGTTTAACCAGTTCCTTTTCACTTGCCAATGGAGTTGTAGAATTAGTTGTAAGCCCAATGCGATTGGCAACACGAAATACGTGCGTATCGACTGCCATTGCAGGTTTGTTAAACACGACCGAAAGAATGACGTTCGCTGTTTTTCGTCCTACACCAGGAAGTTTGACTAAATCTTCCATATTATCAGGCACTTCTCCACCAAAATCATTTACCAACATTTTAGCCATGCCGACTAAGGCTTTGGCTTTGTTATTGGGGTACGATACCGTTTTTACATATTCGTACATTACGTCTGATGTTGCAAAAGACATTGCCTCGGCAGTGGGGTAATCCATGAATAAGGGTGGGGTAACGATATTAACACGCTTGTCTGTACATTGAGCCGATAGGATGACAGCTACAAGCAACTCGAATGGGGTTGTGTAGTCTAATTCTGTTTCGGCAACGGGCATATTCTTTAGGAACCAGTCGATGACCAATTCATATCTTTCTTTTTTTCTCATATTCTACTTCTAATAACGTATGCGGATGAAAGGTGTTCAAAAATAGAGAATTTAATAGAATTGAGCAATTAATAAGATGGAGGTTCATTATTTAAGTATAAGCTCATTGAATTATATGTTTATTGCAGATGAGTTGCTTTATCCGTTATAATAAATTCCAGAAATAGGATATATGTTGAGGTTGTCATTTGGCAACCTTAACTTGTTTATAGTTTAGACAAATAAGAATTGGGCAGTTTGTTTATTCTAATTAAGTTATACTTCTACTCTTCACAAGCATAATATGCATCGTACAGATAGTCGTCTGTGTCGTCAATTTCAGAGATTGCTTTCTTTAAATAGTTGACAGCTTCTTCTAAGGTTGAGGCATAATAAGCTTTTTTAGCGTAGTTGTAGGCATTATTAATGCTTCCTACGGCATAACTAGCATAATATTCAGCATCTTCACAGTTACAATCACTAGCTAAGTCTTCTGCGTTTACTGCATAATATTCGACATCTTCCAGACTAGCCATTGTTTTTTTAGCAAAGAATTTCGCATCACTTAATTTGTTCGAATTATACCCTTTTTTAGCATACGCATCAGCATCGTCATTATAGGACATAGCATTTTCTATTTCTGTTTGAGCATCCTCACATTGAGCATAAATTAGTGTTGAGGATAGTAAAAGTAGTAGGGTATAAATGATTTTCATGCTAACTGGGTTTTAATAAAGTACTAGTTTACTCATTTTAGGTGAGTTATCTTCCTAAATGGTTATAAAAAAAGCTCGAAAGATAATTATCTTTCGAGCTTTTCAATATTTTAATGAGCCACAGCACTTATTCGTGTGCCGATTTAAACTCTTCTAAGAAACGTGTGTCATTTTCAGAGAATAGACGCAAGTCACTCACTTGGTATTTCAAGTTAGTGATTCTTTCAATACCCATTCCTAGTGCATAACCACTATAAACATTGCTGTCAATACCGTTGGCTTCAAGAACATTAGGATCTACCATGCCGCAACCAAGAATTTCTACCCAGCCTGTATTTTTACAGAAAGGACAACCTTTACCACCGCAAATATTACAGCTAATGTCCATTTCGGCACTAGGTTCAGTAAATGGGAAGTAAGAAGGGCGTAAACGGATTTTGGTATCGTTACCAAATAATTCTTTTGCAAAGTGCATCAATACTTGTTTCAAGTCGGCAAAAGAAACATCTTTATCAATGTAAAGAGCTTCCAATTGGTGGAAGAAACAGTGCGCACGATAGCTAATAGCTTCATTACGATAAACACGTCCTGGGCAAATAATGCGAATAGGAGGTTTAGAATGATCCATTACACGAGTTTGTACAGACGATGTGTGTGTACGTAGAACAACATCTGGTCGAGCTTCGATAAAGAACGTATCTTGCATATCTCGAGCAGGGTGTTCTGGTGGGAAATTCAACGCAGAGAATACATGCCAGTCGTCTTCGATTTCTGGACCTTCGGCAATACTAAAACCTAAACCAGCAAAAATGTTAATAATTTCATTTTTAACCAGTGTAATAGGGTGCTTTGTACCTAAGCGAATAGGGTAAGGAGTACGAGTAAGATCAAGACCTTCTGCAGATGTATCTGTAGTTTCGAATTGTTCTTTTAAGTTTGAAATGAAATCTTGAGCTTTGTTTTTTAGCTCA
>JASLDF010000224.1 GCA_030151635.1 Bacteroides sp.
AACTAAGTATTTTAAATATGTGGCTACATGCCATCTATCTTCTATCTGTTCTATCTTGAATGATTTGCAAATAAATCATTCATTAAATAATCTAAAGCAAGCTATCTATCTTTTGTAATCAACGTGACTATAATGTCCCAAAACATCCACAAAAATATTTTAATATTCTATATTTAATTTACAGATATTAGCCATAAGACAAAGTAAATGAATTATTTTAATATCTGTGCCGTTTTTTAACACATAAAGATGTCTTAAAACCTATAACTATAAAAAATACGAGGTAAATCATAAATTATGTTACATGATATTACAATTGAGTTACAAAATTAATATGAAATAACATATGCGTTAAAATATATTTACTGGAAAGTCTTATAAGTGTTATACTTTGTCTTAGAAGAGTGTTTTGTAATAATTCTAGAAATTAAATACTGTCATAAACAGCAATATTGAAGGCAGGAACTCTTTTAAGCCTATACGCAAAAACTTCAAAGCCTGACTAATTCGATAATTAACGGTTTGAACAGAAACGCTTAAAGTGTGAGCTATTTCTTTATGAGTTAAACCTTTGACACGATTCATCTCAAATGCCTCACGGTGTTCTGCTGGCATTTTAGACATAATATGGGTATACTTCTTAAATATAGAACCATTTAAAAAATCATCAGGAGAAGCTAAATCTTCAGAAGTATATAAAAGTTCGGCATACACACGTCTCCTAACATCTAAATTAGCTATTTTATTTAAGGCTCTATTTTTAACCATCGTAAACAATAAAGACTTTAAAGAAAGTTGTACTGAAATTTTCGTTTTATTTTCCCACAACCAAAGCATAACCTCTTGCACAATTTCTTCAGCCTCCGAAAAATCAACATATTGAACAGCAAAAGCCACTAACCCTCTATAATATAGAGAGTAAATAGACTCAAAGGCTTTATGATTACCCTCATTAAGCCGCTGTATAATTTCTTGATGCGTGTTTTCCAAAAGATTAAAATAAATTAATGAATACAAACCTACAATAAAACAAAGACAACATCAATGAAATATTTTCAAAAAAAATGAAATTAAGTTTAGTAACAATATTTTCAGAAATGTATTACCTTTATATTACATATATACCCAAACTCTAAAGTTTTCAAAATAGATATGAAATTCGATGATAAAATACTGATTCAATACCTAGATAATAAACTTCCTGATGAAAAAAACCAGGAAGTTGACGATTGGTGCAATCAATCACCTGAAAATAAAAAATATCTAAAAGACATCTATAACCTTCAACGGATCAACAATATTTCTGATGCCTATATAAAAGCTGACGCCCACTCATCATTTAAGAGATTTAATGAAAAGATAAACCAAAGAGAAGTTACAAATATCAAGAAAGTTACATTTCTTCAAATCGTCAAAAAATATGGGCCACCACTAGCTGCTTTTATTGCAGGCATTATTATTACCTCTGGAATCATATTCTTCAATATAAAAGAACATCTTAGTAATACATTCATGGCCCATACAGATGGAAGTCAAAGAAGTGAACTCATATTGCCAGATGGAACTAAAGTTTGGCTTAATGCTAAAACAGATATTGAGTATAAGCATTCTTATTGGGGAACTAACCGTGAACTAAAATTAAATGGTGAAGCATATTTCGAAGTACAACACAATGAAAATAAACCATTTATAGTAACAACAAAGAAAACTCATGTTACCGTTTTAGGGACAAAATTTAATGTGAGATCTAAAGAAGGTGAAGACGAAACAATTACTACGCTATTGGAAGGATCTGTTGCTGTAAAAAACACAACTAGCGATAACGCTCATATAATACATCCGGGACAAAGCATAATAACTAATAACAATAATGGAGATAGTGAAATATTTGCTTATAATAAGCCACTAAACATCCTTTTATGGAGATGTGGTAATCTTGACTTTGAAAATGCTTCACTAATAGAAATTATGGAAACTCTAGAGCAACATTTCAATATTGGATTTAAATTTAAAAACAAGCAACTAGAACAAGAAACATATACATGCTCTTTCTCAACTAATGACAAAATTGAATATATCCTTAATATATTGACACTAACAGAAAAGTTTAAATATACCTTATCAGATAATACTGTCCATATTTATTAGTAATAAATACAATCATACGATATCAACACCTAGTAGATTCAACAATCTATTAGGTGTTTTTTCATATATATAGTGCCATAAGATATTGATGAAAAGGCATCATTTGTGTTTTTTGTAAAAAAACATAGTTTTTCATTTAGTAACATATCTTGTTCACTTGTATTACTAATACATATGAATTTAAAACAGCTAAATATGAATAACACAGATTAACAAATCCCCTATCACTTGAATTTTATTAAAAAATTATATCATTTTCAAATTAAATCTATGAAACACAAATTTCTACATTTGTTGTTATTTATGTTGTCAATATCACTGAGCAGTTTTGCTATTGCACAAAGCAATAAAGTGACAGTTGACTTTCATGAATCAACATTAAACCAAATTATTAAAGAGATTGGCGAACAAGCCTCTCTATCTGTTGTGTATAATGTTAATGACATTAATACTTTAGAGAAATTTAGCATAAAAGCTACCAACGAAGATGTAAACAAAGTAGTTAGTAAACTACTAAGGAATTCAAACATCAACTTTACAATTAAAGATAACCATCTAGTTCTATCGGCGAAATCTGATATAAAGTCTACGTTGAAACATACAATAAAAGGAAAAATAGTAGATGGTTTCAATGAGCCTCTTATAGGTGTTAGTATTGTTATCAAAGGGACTGCTTCTGGAACAATAACAAATATTGATGGAGAATATCAAATTGAAGTACCTTCAGGAAAAACAATTGAAGTGTCTTATATTGGATATGGAAGTCAATCTTTTAAGATATCGAAGGCAGATACTATTAACATAACTTTAACAGAAGATACTGAAACTTTAGATGAAGTTGTGGTTACTGCCTTAGGTATAAAACGTTCTCAGAAAGCACTGAGTTACAACGTACAAGAAGTAAAAGGTGATGATCTAACTGCAGTTAAGGATGCAAACTTTATGAATTCGCTATCTGGTAAAGTAGCGGGAGTAAATATCAACAGTTCTTCATCTGGTGTAGGTGGAGCAACTCGTGTGGTTATGCGTGGTTCAAAATCTATCTCTGCGAATAATAATGCATTATATGTAATAGATGGTGTGCCTATTTTTAACACGAATGCGGGTAATACTGAAGGAGAATACTCAAATCAACCTAAAGGTGAAGGAATATCTGATTTGAACCCAGAAGACATTGAAAGCATGTCTGTTCTTAGTGGTCCAGCTGCAGCTGCACTTTATGGGTCTAATGCTGCACAAGGAGTAGTGTTAATCACTACTAAAAAAGGGCAAGAGGGTAAGGTGAAAATAACTTTATCAAACAATAGCACCTTCTCCAGACCATTTGTTATGCCTAAATTTCAAAAAGAATATGTTAATAAACCTGGTAATTTTAAAAGTTGGGGTAATAAAGAACAATCTCCTTTTGGAACTTACGATGCAGAAGACTTCTTCAATACAGGAACAAATATTCAAAATTCGGTAACCTTATCAGTAGGTACTGCAAAGAATCAAACCTATCTATCTACTGCTACAACGAATGCAAAAGGTATCATTCCCAATAACAAATACAATCGTTATAATTTTACGGTAAGAAATACAACCAGTTTCTTAGATGATAAAATGACTTTAGATTTAGGCTTTAACTACATCATTCAAGAAGACCAAAATTTAATGGCACAAGGACAATATTTTAATCCATTACCATCACTATACCTCTTCCCTCGAGGAGAAAACTTTGATGCGATTAGAATGTATGAAGTATATGACCCTATTCGCCAAGTAAACTTACAGAATTGGTCTTGGGGTACTGCAGGGCTTGGAATGCAAAATCCATATTGGATTGTAAATAGGAATTTATACGGAACAAAGAAACAACGTTATATGGCTAATGCAAGTCTTAAATATGAAATTTTAGACTGGTTAAATATTGCTGGGCGTGTACGTATAGATAATGCTACCAATGACTTTACAGATAAAAGGTATGCAGGTACAAATCCATTATGGACTGCAGGCTCACAGTATGGTTTTTATAAAGCCGAAAAAAATGACGACAGACAAGTCTATGCTGATTTACTAGCCAATATCGACAAACGTTTTGGTGACTTCACCTTGTCGGCTAACATTGGTGCAAGTATATCTCAAGTATATTTTGATGGAAAGGGCTTTCAGGGAGGACTTAAAGATATCTCAAATGTATTTACATTATACAATATTGACTACTCAATAGGACAAGATACTAGACCGCTAGAAAGTGCATACAAACAAAGAACTAACTCATTGTTTATTAGCTCTGAGTTTGGATGGAAGAGTATGGTTTACTTAACACTTACAGGACGTAATGATTGGGATTCAGCATTACATGGAACTGAACAATCTTCATTCTTTTATCCATCAGTGGGTCTATCTGGTGTTATTTCTGAAATGGTAAAACTACCAGAATTTATTAATTACCTAAAGGTTAGGGGTTCATTTGCATCGGTAGGTTCGGCAATTCCAAGAAACTTAACTTCAGATTGGAAATATAAATGGGACGCAGCAACCAGTAAATGGGTTACTAACAGTTATAGACCTATAGGAAAACTATACCCAGAAAAAACCAACTCGTGGGAAGCTGGACTAAGTGCTAAGTTTTTAAATAATAGAATTTCTTTTGATGTGACTTGGTATAAATCGAATACACTCAAGCAAACTCTTCAAATTCCTCTTTCTGCAAGTTCTGGATGGACTTCAATGTATGTACAATCGGGTAATGTCCAAAACAAAGGTATTGAAATGGCTCTCGGTTTAAATAATCAATGGGGAAAATTTAATTGGAACTCAAACATCACATTCAGCATGAATAAGAATAAAATTGTAGAGTTGCTAGACAATTATGAAGATCCTATTACTGGGGAAAACTACTCTTTAGAAGAGAGTGCACAAGGAGGAATCGGATCAAGTAAATTCATCCTTCGTAAAGGGGGAACCATGGGAGATTTATATACAACAACCCGACTGCAACGAGATCATGAAGGGAATATTTGGATCAATCCAAACACGGGTAATGTGGTAAAAGAAACGCTAAAGAATCCTGAGAAAGTTGGTTCCGTTTTACCTAAAAGTAATTTAGGATGGAGAAATGACTTTTCATACAAAGGGATTAACTTAGGATTTATGATTTCTGCTCGATTTGGAGGTGTAGTTATGTCACCAACACAAGCTATAATGGATGAATATGGAGTATCAAAAGCATCTGCAGCAGCTAGAAATCAAGGAGGAATACCCGTTAATAAAGGCACTATAGATACAGAACAATATTATTCTACTGTTGGAGGAGCAAATGGCGTTTTATCTCATTACGTATATAGCGCAACAAATGTAAGACTACAAGAAGCTAGTATCGGTTATACTTTCCCTGCAAAATGGTTTAATAACAAAATGGATTTAAATCTTTCTGTAGTCGGTAGAAATCTTTGGATGATTTACAATAAAGCTCCATTTGACCCTGAATTAACAGCATCGACTGGAACATTCTTTCAAGGAATCGACTACTTCATGCAACCTAGCCTAAGAAATATTGGATTCAACATTCGTGTTCAATTCTAACCTATAATTGATATTATTATGAAATTTGAAAAAATATACTCAACTATATTGGGAAGCATTCTACTTGGAACAACACTACTTATCACACAAGGATGCACAGCCAATTTTGAACAAATAAATCGTCCTGGTGGTCTTATATCAGAAGCGGAAATGTCTAGAGATAATTTTAAGCTAGGTGCTTTCTTTCCACAAATGATGGACAATGCTTTTCCTGCACAAGAGAACTCATATCAAATGAATGAAAACCTAATTGGTGGTCAATATGGCAGATATATGATGTACACAAAAGATGCCTGGAATAGCACCAGCTTCCTTGTTTATAATGCTCCTGAAGGATGGATAAAGCACCCATTCAATGATGTTATGGGAAAATTCTACACGGCATGGAATAAAGTCAAAACTGATACTAATGGAGAAGGAGTTAACTTTGCATGGGCACAGATTCTTCGAGTTACTGCAATGCAACGATTAACCGACATGTATGGGCCAATTCCATATAGTAAAGTAGCATCTGGAGATTTAAAGGTCCCATATGACAGCCAAGAAGATGCTTATAAAAACATGTTTACAGACTTAACCAATGCAATCAAAGTTTTAGATGATTACATCGCCATAGATCCGACAGCAAGGCCAATGGCTCAGTTTGATAAAATGTATCAAGGTGACTTTGCTAAATGGGTAAAGTATGCGAACTCTTTGAAATTAAGAATGGCTATAAGAATTAGTAAAGTTGATGCAGCATTAGCTCAAAGTATGGCTGAAGAGGCAGTTAATCATCCCATTGGTGTTATGACTGCTAATAGCGATAATGCAGTTTATCAATACCAAAAGAATCCACTATGGGTAATGTGGGACAGCTATGGAGATGCGCGTGTTTCAGCAGATATAACAAGCTATATGAATGGGTACAACGACCCTAGACGTAGTGCTTTTTTCCAAGAAACTACGATAGATACTTATCAAACATACGTAGGTGTTAGATCTGCTATGAAAGTAGAAAGTGAAGCTTGGACCAAAGAATATTCTGCTCCTCGAGCTGAAAAATTAGACCCTGTTTTATGGATGCCTGTTGCTGAAGTTACTTTTAACCGTGCAGAGGGTGCACTTATGAACTGGAATATGGGTGGTAATGTTGAGGAGTTGTATAATCTAGCAATTAACCAATCATTTGAGCAATGGAATGTAAAAGGTGCTGATAATTATATCTATGATATGTATAGCAGACCTGGTAGTTACGATGATCCAAAAGGGTCTGGCAGTATTAATGCTGTAAGTGATATAACTATTCAATGGAATGATTTTGATAGTATGGAACGTAAAATGGAACGACTAATAACTCAAAAATGGTTAGCTATGTGGCCTTTAGGTCAAGAAGCATGGAGTGATATACGTAGAACAGGCTACCCTAAGATATTCCCTTTAGCTAGTAAAACTGCATTAACTATTCAAACTGCAAATAGAATTCCGTTCTCGTCAGACGAATACCTGAACAATAAAGAAAATATGCCAGAGGCATTGAATTTACTTAATGGTCCTGATAATTATGAAACCAAAATGTGGTGGCAATCAGCAAACTAAAGCTAATATTTAAAGAATAAAAAGAATGAAAAAATATATAAAATCATTTATTATTACATTTTTCGCTATTGGCTTGGGCATGACAAGCTGTGGAAAATGGACTGATCTAAATGTTAAAGACTCTGAAGATTTACTTCACAGTAACAACACTGATCAATACTATGAACAATTAAGAGCTTATAAAAAATCAGACCACCCCGTAGCATTTGGTTGGTTTGGTAATTGGGTAGGTAAAGGATCAAGCCTTTCTAACAGCATGGCAGGACTACCTGATAGTGTGGATTTTGTATCTATGTGGGGAGGGTGGAAAGCCCCAAACCAAGACATGCTAAACGACTTGCAATTTGTTCAACAAGTTAAAGGTACTAAAGCATTAGTTTGTTGTATTATTTTAGATATAGGTGACCAAATTACTCCTGAAAAGTTTAATGCTACACTAGAAGACAGAAAAGAATTCTGGGGTTGGGACGACAATGACGAAGATAAAATTCATGAAGCTATAAGAAAATACGCACAAGCATTTTGCGATACTATTCACAAATATGATTATGATGGTTTTGATCTTGATTGGGAACCTAGTTATGAACATAGTTTTGAGACAAAAAAGGAAATGGCTATATTAAATCGCATTGATGTTTTCATTGAAGAGATGGGAAAACACATTGGTCCAAAATCGGGAACGGATAAGCTCTTTGTCATCGATGGAGAGCCTGAAAATATTTCAAGTGAATTAGGTGTTTATTTTGATTATTTTATTTCTCAAGCCTATGGAAGAAAAGGCTATCAAGGTAAACTTTTAACTACAAAAGCTGAAAGTCTTCAAACCAGACTCAATAAAGTCATTGATAATTTCACAGGAATATTAACAGCAGAAGAATGTGCTAATAAATTTATAGTTTGTGAAAATTTTGAAGATTTTGCACTAATGGGTGGAGTGCCTTTTGAAGATGAAAATGGAGTAATTCATGAATCATCACTAGAAGGTTTTGCAATGTGGAATCCTAAAGTTAACAATCAATTGGTTCGAAAAGGGGGCGTGGGTACGTTTCATATGGAATACGAATACTTTGTTCCAAATAATAATGGAAATGGAACTAAAACCTATC
>JASLDF010000237.1 GCA_030151635.1 Bacteroides sp.
ATTTTCATTAAATACATCAACATCACTATTACTAAAGACATAATCCGGATTCGCTTCCAAAAAATCAACCTGTTTCTGCAACTTAAGAGGGTCTGTCCAATAATCATCACCTTCACAAAGAGCGATATATTTTCCTTGTGCCCGAGGATATTGATAGGTTTTACTAACTCCGATATTTTTTGAATATTGATTTTCTGTTTGATATATTGGTTTTATTATTTTAGGATACTTCTTCTCATACTCTTTTATTATTGAAGCTGTTTTATCTGTTGATGCGTCATCATGAATCAAAACTTCAAAATTAAAATTACACTTTTGAATTAGAAAACCGTCTAAACACTGCCTTATGAATTTTTCGTGATTATAAGCCAGACAACATATGCTTACCAAGGGTTTATTCATAACATCCATATTCAACTCCATTCAATTGTATAATAATTTTGTATATTTCCAATAATGTCATGCATTACATCAATATTCGGAAATTCCAAGTGCAATAATGCTAGTTTATCACTAGTCAAATTGTATTTTTTAATTTGCTGACCAGGCTTAAATAATAATTGCGACTCCAAAATATAAGGTTGTAGTTTATCTTGAATATTAAGACCTTTAATTAATCCATCTTTAGAGCTATACAAAGCACAATAAGCTAGTATTTTTCCTTTAGAAACTATTTCAATGTTTGGATCAATCTCATTAATAGCCAAATCTACATTTAGTTCTGCCATTGATAAATCTGTATCTATACTCATTAGTTTATAGATAAAATTACCACTATGTCTTGGATTTATTTCTATAAAGTAAACTTTATCATTTCTGATGATTGCTTCAAAATTGAAGATACCTGTCCCATAGTTAAGTTCTCTAAACAAGCGAGATATTTCTTTTTGAATTTCTTCTGTTAAGTTAACACTAGGAAAGGTTGTTGCATATGGTAAAATTTCATTAAGATTATTGTCATAAAAATAATCGCCAATTAAGGAGTATTTTATTTCATTATCGACTATTATTCCATCACCATTTATCCGTTTAGTTGAAGTAATGAACTCTTCTATAAGTATTCCACCAGAAGGTGAGTTCTCAAAAGCATAATTTATAGCACTACTAATTTCAAGTTCATCTTTAGAGTGTACTTTAGTAATTCCTCGATTTGCACTGTTATTTGTGGGTTTTAAAATAATAGGAAACTCCAAAGACATAATTGCTTCCATTTTAACATCTTCAACATTATCAAGTATAATAAATTTGGGAGTAGCAAAATTATGTTTCTGAAGAAAAATTCTAAAATCAGATTTTGATAAGACTGTTTCTATGGCAGTAGAGGAAATGCCAGTAAGGTTATTCTGCTCTACTACATACGATACTGACTCTAATCCATGTGTGGAAATAAAAGTCATAATTGCATCTATCGAATTTGTTTTCACAAATTCATTTATGCGCTTTTTATCATATGTATCTGATAAAAACACTTCATCAGCATATTTATAACAAGGTCTTTTGTCTGTCAAGTCGCATGCAATAACATAAAGATTTTTATTTTTAGCAGCTTTAAATACAGGTTTCTGATTTTCCCCAGCTACTAAGATTAGTATTTTTTTTTGAGACATTTTATTCTGTTATTAGTTTTACAATTTCAAACATAGCATCAGTGCTCCATCTTTGATCAATAGGAATGTTAACTAGCAGGTCTGCTAGTTTATATTCAACACTTTCAGTTTCCGAAGATGATAATACATTTGGCCAATAAGTAGCAACGTAAATTTTATTTTCAATTAATGTTTTTTTTGAGGTAGCCCCCTTTGAATTATAAAAGGGATAAACTAACGCACCTGAAATATCTTCTAAAATAAGCTGATTGTTTTTTTTCAATAGTTCATGTAACAATGAAAAATTCTCATTTCTTTTAACTTTGACTTTCTCCAAATCAATAGTTTCAAATATCTTTTTTGTCAAATTAGACATTCGCTGCAATGGTTGATTACTTATTGTTTGGCTAGATGATTTAAAATCAGAATATCCATCCGAAGCACTATAATCAAATCTTTTTAGCAGATGAGTGCAACGTAAATAAGAATTATGATCTTGTCCAGTGATTTCCACTTTAAAAGGAGAAAATGCAACTCCTCCATCAGGGATTCCTACAAACTTTCTTGGGCTGTAAAAACACAACTCCGTAGGTTTGGCAAAAAGAGCTTGGCTATTGTCTAGAATCAATTGGTTTCCAAATTTAGACAACAAGGTTTGGGCATATACTTCCTTAACTCCAAAGTAGTTCGTATATAATAAGTAATCATAATCTGCTATTTTGATGTCATTAAGGTTTTCAATTTCCAATTGCTCCGAGATGTGATAATAACACACATTGACACCCAATCTTTGTAATGGTTCTTGCAGACTTGAACAAGTAAAGTAAGGCATCCATATTGTATTAATCTTAGAAAGTGACTTTAATATGTATTCAAAAGCATTTCTCCCAGAGTTTACATAGACTGCGTTGTTAGGAAAAAAAGGTTTCTGCTTGACTCCTAATTCTAACTCTAAATAGCCACCGATTTCTTTCATATCATACAAGATTTATTTTATACAAAGAATTAAATTTTTCTATTATAATATCTTTGTGTTCCTTATCTATAAACTTAACAAGTATTACACCAAGTGCAGCATTTGCTCCTTTAAAAGAGAGAACTTTATCCCCTGGATTAAGATAAATATATTTGTTTATGCATATAGACTCTAATTCCTCAGAAAGAGTCAGAGAACCTAGAGTTCCTTCTTTTTCAGAGTGCAAAATTAAATACCCCCACAATCCATTATCCACAACAGTTTGTTTTTCAACAGGAAGCCCTAAAGACAGACTTAATGCCACATCAATAAAATTGTAACCAGTAGCATATTGAATAACAATTGGTGTAAAATTTCCACCATTTCTAGCACCAACTTCTATTAGATAGACTTTACCATCTTGAGCTATTCTAGCTTCAATGTTTATACCACCCTGTTTGAACCCAACTGCTTGAATAAAACGGTCAACTTCGGACTGAACAGCTAATACCTCGTCTTCGCTATGACTAGATGGAAATGTTGTAGAAATAGGCACTATATTGTTAATCGAAGCGTTAAAATGATGATCTCCTAGGCAACAATAGCTTAACTTTCCATCAATAATCATTCCATCTCCATGAAATTGATTTCCTTTAAGTGATATATACTCTTCGACAATAACTCGTTTCGATCTTGAGTATGCTATTGCTCTATTAAAAACAATTTCAACATCATCAACAGAATATGCGACTGTAACACCCTTGCTACCTGATGAGTCTACAGGTTTTATTACAACTGGAAATTTAAAACCTGGAAGCTCTATATTTAACTCTTCTAAAGATGTATAACTTGAATGTTTCGGACAGTTAAAGTTATTCGCTGCTAAAAAATCACGAAAAAGGTCTTTCTCAGACATAATCTTAACAGCATCAAAACCACTATTCGGTAAACCTAGCTGTTCACCAACATATGCTGCTGTTAAGGCGGCTGGATCTGAATTGAAAGTCATTATTCCATCTACATTGAGATCCGAAGCTAACTTTAAAACTGCTTCAAAATCAGTAGTGCTATCAAAATGAGCTTCATCGGCATATCTATGTCCTTCGTTTTCAGGAATATAATCACATGTAATTGTATATATACCTCTCTCTTTAGCACGTTTCAACAGAGGAATATGCATTTGCATAGCTCCTAAGATTAAAAGTTTTTTCATTTCTTTATCAATTCAATGACACGTTTAACATCCTCCATCGCCAAATCATGATAGATAGGTAAACAAATTACACCATCAGCCACTTGGTGTGCTTTAGGTAGATTCTCTTTACCCGCAGATGGCAACCCTTTATAGGTTGAGAACTCACTGATTAACGGATAGAAATAACGTCGGCCTAAAATATTATTTTCTTTCATCTTCGCATAAAGTTCATCACGAGTCATTCCGTATTTTCCCTCATCGATGAAGATTGGGAAATACGAGTAATTGTGACGAACACCAGGCATATCTTCCATATAAGTAATACCAGAAACATTTCTTAGGGCTTCACGATAGGCATTTGCTATCTTTTGACGAGCTAAAATAGCAACATCAACTTGTTTCAGATTTAACAGTCCATATGCAGCACGCACTTCATCCATCTTTCCGTTGATTCCCGGTGCTACAATGGTTGTTTCATCGGCAAAGCCAAAATTCTTTAAGTAATCAATGCGCTGTTTCGTTTTCTCATCGTGACAAATTAAAGCACCACCTTCGATTGTGTTAAATACTTTTGTGGCATGAAAACTTAAAGTAGACATATCTCCCGCTTTGAGCACAGATTCACCATCCACTTCAACACCAAAGGCATGTGCTGCATCGTAAATTACTTTCAAGCCATACTTATCAGCGATTTCTTGGATACGCTTGGTATCACAAGGTTTTCCATAAACGTGTACCGGCATAATCGCTGTAGTTTTTGGAGTAATCGCTGCCTCTATTTTATCGGGATCCATATTGCCTGTTGCTGGATCAATATCAACAAATACCGTTTTGATGTTATTCCACCACAACGAATGCGTCGTAGCCACAAAGCTATATGGTGTTGTAATTACTTCACCGGTAATACGTAATGCTTGAAGTGCGGCCATTAAGGGTAGTGTTCCATTAGTGAATAGGCTAACATAAGGTACCTTCAAATAATCACACAAAGCTTG
>JASLDF010000238.1 GCA_030151635.1 Bacteroides sp.
GTGCCATTCATTACGTTTGTTAGTTAGTTGTTTCACACAAATATAAACATATTCTCCCTATAAAACATAATAAATGCACGATTATGATAATTTATACTTTACAAAAGATTACCTATTTGTTATTTATTATGTCAATTAAAACCGATTAATCCATTTAAATGTTGATAATATGAATCTTATTTTTTCAAAAAACAAACACAATTACTTAAAATTGGTATCATTTTTGGTCGTTATATTTTCTCTAAACGTCCTTAACGCAGCAACTATAGACACGCTTTCGGTAAGGAGTAAGTTGATGGATATTGATGTTAAAGTTCTTGTAATTACGCCAGAAGCCATTAAAGAGCATCCTGTCCCTAGTGTTTATCTACTGCACGGACATAACGGTAATGCATTCTCGTGGAATGATATTAAAACAGATTTAAGCCACTATTCAGATTTATACGGAATCGCTATGATTTGTCCTGATGCTAAAAATAGCTGGTATTGGGATAGTCCGTTAAATAAAAGTTCAAAGTATGAATCTTTTATTATAAAAGAATTATATCCTCATATTTCTAAAATGTTTCAAATTGATGATAGACGAGAGAAAACGGCGATTACGGGATTGAGTATGGGTGGTCATGGTGCTTTTTGGATCGGTGGAAAATACCCTGATATTTTCGGTGCTATTGGAAGTATGAGTGGAGGGTTAGATTTAAGACCATTCCCCGTTAATTGGAATCTGACAGAGCATTTAGGTAACGCTAAAGATAATCAAAAGTTATGGAATGATTATACCGTAATGACTCATCTGGAAAGATTCGTAAAGAATGATTATGCAATAATTTTTGATTGTGGATCAGAAGATTTCTTTTATGATGTGAATGTTAAAATGCACGAAGCATTATTAGAAAAAAAAGTACCCCACGACTTTATTTCAAGACCTGGGGCACATAATCCGTTATACTGGAGCAACGCTATAGAGTATCAGCTCCTATATTTCTCAAACTTTTTTAATCGTTAATCCTTTATTTTGATGTTGTTACCATATTTTTCTACGGTAGACAACTTCTTGATAACTTGTCTTTTGTTTGCAGGGGTGCTTGATTCTGATCTAGTTTTACTAGCAGTAGCACCCGCTCTTACTTGCAATGCTTTTCTAAATAAAGGATCATTGTTAGTTCCTAATTCTCCAAGTTCGAAATCTGTTTCTTTGCTTTCGTACAAAGCATTTGAAAAGCTTTCTTTTAGGTAATAGTAACCTGGTTCAAAACCTTGACCATATTCAGATAAGCCTAAAGAATTGAATATTTTTACGGTAATAGGATGCATCCTTAACTTCATATCGTTACTGGTAAATGTTTCAGATCCGACATTTTTCCCTACAGTCTTGGCTCCAATTACATGTACTTTCATAAATGGTGACAGTGCGTTAATAACATATTCTGAAGCAGAAGCTGTATAAGGAGATACCAATACAAATAGGTTTTGTATGTTTAGGTTAGTTGCTCCTGTTTCTTTAAGGAAAAAGTCTGCAGCTTTTACTTTACTATTATTGTTTGCATTTGTTTTGTCATTTCTTTCTAATGAAGCTAAGCCAATATTTAAACTATTGTCAGGACAAATCATTGATATAAGTGTGTTTGCTGTGTTTAATTCGCCTCCTGGATTGTATCGAAAATCCAAAATTAAATCTTGTACTCCTTTCAAAGCACTTACCTCTTCTACCATCTCCTTTAAATAAACACCATCTTTGTAACTTATGTTGGCATACTCATCCGGGTCGTAAGAAAAGTGGTTGTACAGGATATAACCTAAGTCAGAGTTAATTTTCTTACAAATTAAAAGTGGCGTGTTGTTTATCTTAGTACTTGCCGGTATTTTAAGTTTTGAGATGTTTCGATTCCTGTTTATGGTAAAAATAGCTTCGCCTCCTTTACTAAGCTGAAGGTTGTTGCTACTTGATACAGCAACTCCATTAACTTCCATAATTCTATCGTTTCTCATTAACCCAGCTTTGGCTGCTGGAGAGTCTGGTTGTACAAAAGTAACCCAGCCATAGTTTATGTTTGATACTTCTACGGTAACGTAGTAAAAGTCAAAACCATAACTATTGTTGCTGTTCCCAATAGCTCTAGTTGTTAGATCTTCGGTGAAATCTTCAAGATATGAAAAATGGACATTTCTACCATTGCTATCTCGATAACCATCTTTGTTGCTCAATAAACTTTCAAAAAGGACTTTTGGTCTCTTCCACAAATCTTCTTCTTTTAGCTCGGGCATATCTTGATACCAATAATAATGTTTATCCATTGTCTCGTATATCCAGCGCTGATTTTCTTGTTTCTTCTCCATCTCAGGGATTCTATCCTCACCGCAACTAGAAAGTCCGATAATCGAGAACATCAGAAGTAAAATGTATTTATATTTTCTGATCATAATTTTCTTATTTTCCTTAAAGCTAGAAAATATGTGGCAATAAACACAAAGTATATGTGTACATTTTATTGTTTATCTTCGTTTTTTGTAGTAATTCTCTTGATTTTATAGCCAATTGCAGCTACTGTAATACTCATTATTGGGCTTATCAAGTTGAAAAAGCAATACGGTAAATATGTCATTGTTGGTACATTTAGTATAGTCGCTTGGGTCATACCACAAGAGTTCCAGGGGATTAGAACAGATGTGACAGTTACAGCATCTTCAGTAGTTCTACTTAATAAACGACTTTCATACCCCATTTTTTTATAAATATCCTTGAACATGTTTGATGTTAGGATTACGCTGATGTATTGGTCGGCAGTAGCGAGGTTAAGGAATAGACCAGAACCTACAGTTGAACTTACTAAACTTAGTCTATTCTTGATCAGTTTCATAAAGCCAGAAGTGATGCTTTGAATCATGCCTGCAGCGGTCATTGCTCCTCCAAAACACATTGCACAGATGATGAGCCAAATTGTATTGAGCATTCCAGCCATTCCTCTAGTTGCAACTAGCTCCTCAAGTAATGGGTTTGATGTTACAATTTGGGTCTCGCCATATAAAGTTAAAAGTGCACCTTTGAAAAGTGCTTTTGCACGTGTTATATGTAGTGTGTTGGCAATTTCAAACAATATTTCGGGCTGAAATATTAGTGCCATGATCAAAGCCATCAGTGTTGATAAAAACAATGTTACTATTGAGGGGATTTTCTTAGCAATCATAATTCCTGTAATGATAGGAACTAGTAATAACCATGGAGTAATAACAAAACGTTCTGTTAATGAGTCCACAAAAAGTTGTATGTGTTCAGTACTACTGGCGTTCACTGTGAATCCTGCCACTGTGAAAATAATAATGGTAATGATAATAGTTGGTACGGTTGTAATTAACATGTATCTTATGTGTTGAAACAATGGTGTCCCAGACATAGATGATGCTAGAATAGTAGTATCAGATAATGGTGAAATTTTATCTCCAAAATAGGCGCCCGATATGATAGCACCAGCTATCCATCCTTCATCAAAACCTTGTGCTTTACCAATCCCCACTAGTGCGATACCTATTGTAGCTATGGTTGTCCATGAGCTGCCTGTCATTACTGAAACTAGTGCACAGATAATACAAGTGGATGCTAAGAAAAACTGAGGATGTATAACTTGTAGCCCGTAGTAAATTAGTGTAGGAACTACGCCACTAATCATCCAAGCTCCACTTAAAGCTCCAATAATGAGTAGAATAATTAGTGCGCTACTTACTCCTGTGATATTAGTGGTAATGGCTTTTTCATAGTCGGCCCATCTTCTTTTATAAAACACAATGCCTATAAAAACGCATATAGCACTTGTTGTGAGTAACGCAATTTGACTACCTCCTTCTAGAGCGTCACTACCAAAAATAGGTATAATCAGGGTGAGTAAAAAAATAAGTATCGCTATTGGTAGTAAGGCTACAATCGGAGAAGGTAATTTTGTCATAATCAGTATAAGCTTTTTGTATATAAATTAAATTAGGGTGCAAATATATACTTTTTAGTGCTTTAATTATGAATAATTATAATTTTTCTAAGTTAAAGTATTGAAAATAGGATACATTATGAATTTTTATTCCGTTTAAGCCAACTGTACAAGAATAAAAAACCAGTAGTGCTTAATGCCAGTGATAAACCTGTATAGAAAGATGCAATAAAAGAGTCGGGGAGGAGATTGAATTTTCTAACGGTTACCCCTAGTGTTATCATGAAAAACATAATTCCCCAACCTTTCAA
>JASLDF010000032.1 GCA_030151635.1 Bacteroides sp.
TTTTTCATATACTTGTGAAACAATCTCTCCAGATAAGTTTACGTTAATAAACTCCGAGAATTCAGGTAGACTGATACCGTGTTGTGCCAATAAAGTACGGTTTGGAAGTATTGTTAATTGTGGACGCTCAATTTGTTGTTCTACATTAAGATCAACTACTCCTTGAACCGAACTGATATTGTTTTTAATTTCATTTGCAATACGGAACATTTGATTTAAGTTTTCTCCAAATAACTTAATAGCAATATTGGCTTTTGTTCCAGATAGCATTGCATCAATACGATGGCTAATTGGTTGACCAATCTCAATCATTGTACCATTAAGAGTGCTTAGTTTCTCTCGAACTTCTCTATCAAGCTGTTCTTTATTTCTCTTATTTAAAATAAATGGTGCTTCGATTTCAGATGTATTTACACCTTGAGCATGTTCGTCAAGTTCAGCACGTCCTGTTTTTCGAGCAACCGTTTGTATTTCAGGAATAGATAATAATAATTCTTCGGCTTGTTTGCCAATTTTATCACTCTCTTCCAAAGAAATCCCTGGTAATGAGCTTACATTGATAGTGTATGAACCTTCATTAAAGGCTGGTAAGAAGCTATGGCCTAGTCCAGAAGCAAGAATAAGTGTTACTAGGAATAAGCCAACCGTAGTGCCTGCAGTAATCTTCTTGTGTTTTAAGGTCCAATTCAAAGCTTTTTGATAATGTTTTTTCAACCATCTTGCGACAAAAGCCTCTTTGGGTATGCTGTCCGATTTCTCTGTACCTAATAGGAAACTACATAAAACCGGTGTCAATGTTAAAGCAACTATTGTTGATGCAAATAGGGCTGTTATAAATGCAATACCTAGTGGTACAAGCATACGTCCTTCCATTCCACTCAAGAAAAACAGAGGTAAAAAGCTGGCAATAATAATTAAAGTCGAATTTAGAATAGGCATACGCACCTCTTTAGAAGCTTCGAAAACAATGGTAATTGTATCTAGTTGTTCATCTTTAGGTTTTTCTTTATTCTCTCTTAACCGTTTATAGACGTTTTCCACATCTACTATAGCATCATCTACTAATGATCCTATGGCTATTGCTAAACCACCTAAACTCATTGTGTTTATAGTTAAACCTAAATAGTGCATTACTAAAACCGCAATGATGATTGATATTGGCATTGTAACCAAGGAAATAATAGTAGTTCTAAAATTGGCCAGGAAGATAAATAAGATAATAACTACGAAAATCCCTCCTTCTAGTATTGAACTTTCAACATTGCCTATTGAACTTTCAATAAATGTGCTTTGACGGAAGATGTCAGTACTAATTTTGATGTCATTAGGCAGTGTGTTTTTTACATCTAGTAAAGCCTCTTCAACTCTTTCTGTCAATTCAATTGTTCCAGCATTTGGTTGTTTTGTTACAGTTAATAATACTGCATCTTTACCTTCTACCGCAGCTAGTCCTAGTTTAGGCTCTTTTGAATCTATTCGAACGTTGGCTACATCTTCAAGTAGAATAGGTACATTATTTGCATCTCGTTTTATAACAGATTTAGACATTTGTTGAATATCGTCGGTAGACAACATTCCACGAACAATATATTCATTGCCATATTCATAAATAACACCTCCATTGGTGTTGAGATTCATCTGTTTAGTTGCACTTAAGACTTCATTCAACGTTATTCCATAGTAATTCAATCTTTTTGGGTCTAATTGAACTTGATATTCTTTGATATCGCCACCAATAACTGATACTTGGGCTACTCCTCCAGTTGATAAAAGCCTAGGTCGAATATTCCAATCTGCAATGGTACGCAAGTCTAGCATAGAAGTTGAATCAGCAGTAAGTCCAACGATTAATACTTCTCCTAAAATTGAAGATTGAGGTCCCAAGGTCGGATTTCCCACATTAGCAGGAAGTGACTCACTTACGATAGCTAATTTTTCAGATACAATTTGTCGAGCTAAATAGATATCCATACCCCAATCAAACTCTACCCATACCACAGAAAAACTGTGTGTAGACGAAGATCGCACTCTTCTAACTCCCGTTGCTCCATTTACGGATGTTTCAATAGGAAATGTTACAAGTTGTTCTACTTCCTCGGCTGCCATACCGTTAGCCTCTGTCATTACTACAACGGTTGGGGCATTTAAGTCTGGAAAAACATCAACCTCTGTGTCTTTGGTTACAAATACTCCCGCTATAATTAAAATCACAGCAGAGAATAATACCACCAATCGATTTGTTAGCGAAAAATGTATTATTTTATTTAACATGCTTGTTTGTTTTAATTAGTGTTCGTGAGAGTGTGCAGGTATAGAGTTGCTTGCAGAAGCTAGTTTTATTTGTTGTGCACCTTCAGTTACAATTAAGTCTCCTTCATTAATTCCTGATGTTATAACAACATATTTCCCATTGTCCATTCCTAGAGTTACAGTAACTTTTTCGTATTCCTCTGTGCAAATTTGCTTATACACAAAATGTAATCCTTCCTGCTCTGTTATGGCAGAGTAGGGAAGAGATATTACATTAGGTATTTCTTTAGATAGTAGGAATACCTCTGTATATGATCCAGGTATAAAATTGTTATTTATGTTTTTAAATGAAAAAATGACAGGAAGGAGGTATTGATTTGGTTTAATACTCTTAGAATAGCTTATTAGTTTGCCATCTAATTCATTAATATTATAGACGTTAGAGCTTGCTCCCATTTTGAAGTTTGCAGTGTTAATGTCTTTTAATTCAGAAAAATAGCGTGTAGGTACTTCTGCTTCAAGGTATAGTTCATTGTTGTCTATAATAGACAAGAGGGGATCACCAGCAGAAACATAAGCTCCATTTTGAACAAACACTTCTTTGATATAGCCCTTTTGATTAGCTTTAACAGTTAATCCTTTTATTCCGTATCCTTTAGCTGTTGATTCATAAGTAATACGTGCATTCTCATAATTCTTCTTGATTTCTGAAAAATCCTTTTGTGTGACGATACCTTCTTTAACAAGTGGCTCAACACGATCGTATTCACCTTTTGCAATTTCATAGGTTATTTTAGCTTTTAAGATCGGATCGCCATCCTGCATGTTTTTAGAAGAAATTGCCATAAGACTCTGATTTAAGAGAACAGACATACCTTCTGTCACATTTTCAGAAACTTGAATTTTACCAGCAGTTGTAGCCACTACAATTGTTTCTCTATTTTGTTTAGGTATTAGTTTCCCTCCTACTTTAATTACATTTTGGAAACTAGTTCTATGTATTTCTTGAGCTACAACGCCAGATTTTAGTGCTTTTTCTTTTGATAAGATAATAACATCTTCACTATGATTATGAGCTAGCTCAGTATCAATTTCTTTGTTTGAGTCTTCTGTATTTGCAGATTTACAACTTGCAAATACACATGCGCTACAGATGAGTGCATATATGAATAATTTGTTCATATTTACTTTGTGTAATTATTTGTAAGACAGTTAATTACTCTAATTAATCATAATTAAAGTAAGAATCAAGTTAACGCATTAATATATGCGTATTTAAAATTATAAAGTAAATATGGGAGGAGCTCGTAAGCCGTGAGGGGAGTTTGTTTGTAAGGACTCAATGGAACTTTGTGTAGTTCTTGATTTTTCTTTGAGGGTTATGCATGGAGTTGTAAAGTCAAAATCATGATAAACCAAAAGAACAGAGTCGCTTAATACTGGAAAATCGAGTTCATAGTTGGTTGAACTTGATTTTATTGGGGTGAAATTGGTGATGCAACAATCCGCACACTCTTTATTAGTAAAAGGTGTTTCTGTATTCGATTTTTTGGGATTGCAGGA
>JASLDF010000129.1 GCA_030151635.1 Bacteroides sp.
GTATTACCCGTACGCAAATGGTTATACCAATCGCCTGAAGATATTCTAATAAAAGCTTCAAATGGTGCTTCTGATTTTGGTAATAAGTTTGGTCAACCACTTATTTGTGGTTCTGTCCTTACCTTTGAACACACAGAAAACAACGAAGAGTATGGTTACGACAAAGTTATTATGCTAGCAGGAGGTGTTGGGTATGGTCGTAAGCGTGATGCTATAAAAGGTGAACCTCAGAAAGGAAACAAGATTGTTGTATTGGGTGGGGATAACTATCGAATCGGTCTTGGTGGTGGTTCTGTTTCATCTGTAGACACAGGTAAATACAGCAGTGGCATTGAGTTAAATGCCGTGCAACGTGCCAATGCAGAGATGCAGAAACGTGCAAATAACGTCGTTAGAGCACTATCAGAAGAAGAGAACAACCCAATTATATCTATTCACGACCACGGTTCTGCAGGACACGTAAACTGCCTTTCGGAGCTGGTTGAGGGTTGTGGAGGTGTTATTGATATGTCAAAACTTCCTATCGGTGATAAAACACTATCTGCTAAAGAAATTATAGCCAATGAATCTCAAGAACGAATGGGGTTATTGGTTGAGGATAGCGCTATTGAGCATATCCAACGAATTGCCGACCGTGAACGTGCACCAATGTATGTGGTAGGAGAAACAACTGGCGACAATCGCTTTAGCTTTGAACAAGCTGATGGAAAACGTCCTTTCGATTTAGATATGGATCAAATGTTTGGCTCGTCTCCTAAAACAATTATGACAGACAACAGCGTGGAAAGACATTATGAAATGCCTACCTACGATGTTAAAAATATAAATGAATATGTAGCCGATGTGCTTCAACTGGAAGCTGTGGCTTGCAAGGATTGGTTGACAAACAAAGTGGACCGATCAGTTACAGGTAAAGTTGCAAGACAACAATGTCAAGGCGAATTACAATTACCTTTAAGTGATTGTGGAGTAGTAGCGCTAGACTACTTGGGCAAAAAAGGGATTGCTACCTCAATCGGACATGCGCCACAAGCTGGACTAGCTGATTCAAAGAAGGGAGCTGTTCTTTCCGTAAGTGAAGCTTTAACCAATATTGTTCTAGCTCCATTAACAGATGGTCTTGCTACCCTATCTTTATCTGCAAACTGGATGTGGCCTTGTCGCTCTCAACAAGGTGAAGATGCACGTCTTTACGAAGCAGTAGAGGCTTTAAGCGATTTCTGTTGTGAGTTAGGAATTAATGTTCCAACTGGGAAAGATTCACTTTCTATGACACAAAAATACCCGAATGGCGAACAAGTAGTATCTCCTGGTACTGTAATAGTTTCGGCAGCTGGTGAAGTTTTAGACATAAAAAAAGTAGTATCGCCAGTAATGGTAAATAACCCTAAAAGCTCATTCTATCACATAGACTTTAGTTTTGATTCATTTAAACTAGGAGGTTCTGCTTTTGCGCAATCCTTAGGTAAAGTAGGCGATAATGTCCCTACCATTACCGATTATGAATATTTTGCAGCTGCCTTTGATGCAGTTCAAACTCTTGTTAGAAAAGGATATATTCTGGCTGGACACGACATTTCTGCAGGTGGTGTAATTACAACCCTGCTTGAAATGTGTTTTGCCAATACCGAAGGTGGTATTGTTGTGAATCTGAATAAATTTGCTGAAGAAGATCTAGTTAAAATCTTATTTGCTGAAAATCCAGGACTTATTGTACAAATTGAAGATAAACACCTTCAAGCTACTACTGATATATTGGATGATTTCGGTGTTGGAATGCAAAAGATCGGCTACCCTACCGAAGAACGTCACATCTTAGTAGAGCACAATAAAGCAACATATCAATTTGGAATAGACTACCTACGCGATGTTTGGTACTCAACATCCTATTTATTAGACAAGAAGCAGTCTCTAAATGGTAAAGCCAAAGAGAGATTTACAAACTACAAGCAGCAGCCTATTGAATTAAATTACCTATCTGAATTTAAAGGAAAGCTAACTCAATTTGGACTTGATACTGCTCGTAAGGGAATGACTGGAGTAAGAGCTGCGATTATCCGTGAAAAGGGTACAAATGGAGATCGTGAAATGGCCTATGCATTACACCTTGCTGGTTTCGATGTAAAAGACGTCACAATGACCGACCTTACAGATGGTTCTGAAACCTTACAAGACATCAACCTAATTGTTTTCTGTGGTGGTTTCTCTAACTCTGATGTGTTAGGTTCAGCCAAAGGTTGGGCAGGTGGATTCTTATTCAACGAAAAAGCAAAACAAACACTTGACGCCTATTACAAACGCGAAGATACTTTGTCATTAGGTATTTGTAACGGTTGCCAATTAATGATGGAATTAAACCTAATCTACCCAGAGCACGAAAATCGTGTAAAAATGCTACACAATGACTCTAGGAAGTTTGAATCAACATTTATTGGCGTAACAATTCCTACAAATCGAAGTGTAATGTTTGGCTCACTGAGTGGCTACAAACTAGGCATATGGGTTGCTCATGGTGAAGGTAAATTTGAAATGCCGTACGAACAAAAGGAATACAATATTGTCGCTAAATATAGCTACAATGAGTATCCTGGAAATCCTAATGGCTCGAAATATTCCACAGCTGCATTAGCAAGTAAAGATGGTCGTCATGTGGCAATGATGCCTCACCTAGAACGCTCTATTTTTCCTTGGCAGAATGGATATTACACAGATGAACGTATTCAATCAGATCAGGTAACACCTTGGATATCAGCATTTGTTAATGCTCGTAATTGGATAGTAAATAAAATTAAATAAAGATTTTAAACCTCTTTGTCATGAAGGCTATTGATTTGATAATCAATAGCCTTCTATCTTTAGCCTCACTCTAAACGAGGGTTCTGTTTATTTGTCAATAATCTAAATATTAATTAGATTTGTATATAACACATGTAATTAACACAGTACATACTAAATTCAACCTTTAATATAATGAAGAGACTCTTGCTCTTACTCTGTCTCGTTTTTATCAGTTTAATATCTCAAGCGCAGATATTTAAACACCTAAGTATAGCCGATGGCCTGAGTCACCGCCATGTCTACAGCATAAAACAAGACAGTAAAGGTTACATGTGGTTCTTAACACACGAGGGTGCAGATCGTTTTAATGGCACTGAATACAAGCACTATAACTTCTACCAAGAAAAACAGCGTCTAAATACCTCCGTAAATTTAAAATCTCTTTTTCATACTCCAGATAGCATATTATGGCAAATAGGAACAAATGGTCAAGTATTTAGATATTATGAAGATACGGACCAATTTGAGTTGGTATATACCTACCCAAATGATCCGGATCAAACCACAATCTTAGATTTTGGTATTGTAGATAACCAAGGACATGTCTGGATGGGAAATAAAGGCAACATCCAAATTTTCAACTATAAAAAGAGGAAACCTGTCACAATTTCGCAACATCCGCTCTATGGAACTACAAGTGTAACGGAGTTAGGAGAACTACAATATGCTATTGGCACAAACCAAGGTGTCTACCTTGCAGAAATTCAGAATGATTCACTTATTCTTGATAATTCAAACGGATATGACCTATTAAAGAAATTACCTACCCGAATAGATTTTTTATACTATCACAAGCAAACTGGCATTCTTGTAATAACAACCCTAACAGATGGTATTTATACTTATGATTTAAAAACCAAGAAACTAGGATCAGTACTGAGAATTAAAAACACCACCGTTAATCAAATTACATCATTTAGTGATAGCGAAGTACTAGTAGCTACGAGCGGAGCTGGGGTATATAAGATTGATTTAAGAAAGAATAAAATAGAGCCATACATCACAGCAGATTATACTACATACGATGGGATGAATGGAAATAACATACGTGATATATATATAGATCCCGAGAATCAAATATGGATGGCTAACTACCCTACGGGAATAACAGTTTGCCAAATAAACCAAAGTAACTATACTTGGTTCAAACATATTCTCAACAAGGAGCAATCACTTATCCACGATGAAGTAAGCTATATTATGGAAGACCAATCAGGTGATATATGGTTTGCTACAACCAATGGCATTAGTGTCTACAATCCTGCTACTAATAGGTGGAAAAATTACCTATCATCATATGATCCAAATATATCTACAAATTTTATCACCAACCACATGTTTATCTCACTAAGTGAAGTAAAACCTAACATCATATGGGCTGGTGGCTATAATTCTGGAATTTATGAGATAAATAAGATAACCGGGAACGTAAAGCTAATCACAGAAAACTATGCTTCTGATGAAGAGTTTCAACCAGATAGAAATATTAAAGCCATCTTTACTGCTTCCGACCATAGTATCTGGATTGGAGGACAATTTAACTTACGTCAAGTCGACTATCAAACTAAAAATATACGTTTTTATAATGACTTGAGCCTTGTCACTTCAATTGAAGAGAAAGACAAATCAAATATTTGGGTAGGAACAGCAAAAGGTTTATACCTACTAAACAAATTGAATGGTAAATCACATAGAATCCAATTGCCCAATCATGTATCACACATCAATTCACTAAGCCAAAGCAGTAATGGTGATTTATTTATAGGTACTAATGAAGGATTATTCATTTTATCGGCACTAGATGGTACTTTTAAACATTTTCATAAAGAAAATAGCCAAATTATATCTAATAATATTCGAACAATCATAAACGACAAAGAAGGTAAATATGTATACTTTACTTATGAGAAAGCAATTGGTCGAATCAATTTAGAAACTTCAAAAGCCCGTAACTGGACATCTGATCAAGGACTGCCTTTAAGCTCGTTCTCTCAAAACTGTGGCTTACAGCTTAAATCTGGATACTTTATCTTTGGAAGTGCAGACGGCGCAATCATGTTCAAACAGGACTATGAAATTCCTGAAGAATATAGAACAAAACTCGTATTCGAAGATTTGGAAGTTAATCAGAATAAAATAAGACCGAGTGGTGATGATCATATTTTATCAACTACACTAGACAATACTTCTAAAATAAAACTGACTCACAATCAAAATAACTTTTCTATAAAAGTCGCCTCTATCAATTATAGATACCCAAGTAATATTAGCTACTCATGGTTAATGGATGGGCTCTATGACGATTGGTCTCGACCATCAGATCAAAATAAATTTAACTTTACAAACTTATCAACAGGAACTTATACATTTAAAGTTAAAGCCATATCTAACGAAGATAACTCAACACTAGAAGAGCGTACACTAACGATTGTAATAAACCCACCCTTTTGGTGGAGTATTTACGCGAAAATAATATATTTACTTTTACTAGGTATAGTAACATTCGTAACAATAAGAGTTCTTACTCGACGATACAGAAGACAAGTAGTAGACAGTGCCAAACAATTTTACTATAACACAGCACATGATACGAAGACACCGCTTCAAATCATAAAAGAACCACTTCAAGAAATTATTGAAAAAGAAGAATTATCTAAAGAAGGTGAACGAAATTTGCGTATTATACTTCGTAATGTAAATGAACTTCTAGCCATTAACAATAGTGTTATTAACTATGAAAGAATGGAGCAAAATGAAAAGAAACTATTCCTATCAGAACACAGTTTAAGGAAGTTCGTGGAAAACATTATTGATCAATGTCAAAGCATAGCAGAACTTAAACAAATTGAAATAAAGCCAAACTATAGCATTGCAAATAAAGATGTAAAAGTATGGTTCGACAAGAAAAAAATCATCACGATTCTAACAACTTTGATCAATGATGCAACTAATAGAAGTGAAGATTTAAAAGAAATTACTGTTACATTAACCATGAATGCATTGACATGGAAGGTAGCAATTACGTACACTGGTGAACCTATTACGTCAGAGCATCTTCGTTGCTTAGAGCAAGAAGACAGTATCAACGAAGCGATACACAATAACAGCTCAGATGGTGTAAATGAGATAGGGCTTTCATTAGCATGTAAACTAATCCAAATTCATAAAGGCGAATTGAGTATTGAAACTAAGGAAGGCCTAAATACAATTACTGTCAACTTCCCTATTTATAGTGAAAACACAGGATCAGAGGCAATTACTGACAGCACTAGTATTACTGAATCCATAAAACAAGAAGTTCAGATACCTGTGACAAATATCAATACTCCAGAAGTGCTAAACCCATTCAAACCAACGGTTTTAATTGTTGAAGATGATGAAACTTTAATTCAAGAAATAGCATCAAACCTAAAAGACCAGTATAACATTAGCATTTCACATACAGGTAAAGAAGCCCTTGAAATTGCACAAAATGAACGACCAGAGATTATTATATCTAAGATGAGTTTAAGTGATATGAAGGGTACTGAGTTATCCTGGAGGATTAAAAGCAATATTGAAACCTCGCATATTTTCGTAGTACTATTAACAGATAGTAACAACGAAAAGCATATTCTTAAGGGACTCGAAAATGGAGCCGATGAATTTATATTGAAGCCCTTTAATTACAGAATTCTAAAAGCTTCGATGGCCAATCTTTTGGCTAACAAAGAACGTTTGAAAGACAAGTTCGCTAATTTAGAATTACAAGAACAAATGATGGACTGTGTACACTGTTCAACCAATTTAGATTGGAAGTTTATAGCTACAGTTAAAGAAGCAGTTGAAGAGCACATGGCCGACCCAGATTTCAATATTGACAAGTTATGTTCCATCTTAAATATGAGTAGAACAAGCTTCTACAATAAATTAAAAGATCTAACGGATCAATCTCCATCAGATTTCATACGCTTCATTAAGCTAAAAAATGCAGCTAACCTACTTATCAGTACTGATAAAAACATTGCAGAAGTAGCAGAGATGACAGGTTTTAATGATCCAAAATACTTCCGTGAAGTATTTAAGAAACACTTCAATACAACACCTTCTAAATACGCAAAAGACAATAAATAATGAATCCATATTTTCAACTGTTTAAAATATTCTTCAAGATTGGTGCATTTACCATCGGTGGAGGGTATGCAATGGTTCCTATCATTGAAAATGAAATCGTCATTAAACGAAAATGGCTTAGTAATAAAGACTTTGTCGATTTGCTCGCTGTAGCACAATCGGCTCCCGGTATCTTGGCTGTAAATATATCTATATTTATAGGCTACAAACTAAAAGGTTTAAAAGGTTCAATCGTATCAACTTTAGGTTCGGTATTGCCTTCATTTCTAATTATATTAATGATAGCTATGTTTTTTGCTACGTTCAAAGATAACATCTATGTTGAGAAAGCCTTCAAAGGTATTCGTCCAGCAGTAGTAGCATTAATTGCCGCACCAACATTCAGCATGGCAAAGTCAGCTAAAATATCTAAATTCAATGTCTGGATTCCTATTGTTTCTGCATTACTAATTTGGCTTTTAGGAGTATCTCCAATCTACATCATTGCCATTGCAGGTATATCAGGATACGTATGGGGCACATATTTTAAGAAGAAAGGAGGCAAACAATGATTTACTTAAATCTATTTTGGGTGTTCTTTAAAATCGGTCTATTTGGCTTCGGGGGTGGATATGCTATGCTATCCATGATTCAGGGAGAAGTAGTAACAAACTACAAGTGGTTATCATCACAGGAGTTCACAGACATCGTTGCAATTAGTCAAATGACTCCTGGTCCTATTGGTATTAATGCCGCAACCTACGTTGGCTATACCGCATCTGGGGGAAGTATGTTTGGCTCAATTGTAGCTACTTTTGCAGTGGTATTCCCTTCGTTTATACTGATGATTTTGATTAGTAAGTTCTTTTTAAAGCACAGTCATCATCCTGCTGTAGAAGCTGTCTTTAGTGGACTTAGGCCTGCAGTTGTAGGATTGTTAGCTGCTGCAGCTTTGGTATTAATGAATGCAGAGAACTTCTCTACTCCAACCGAAGATATGCGCACATTTGGAATTAGTATCGGAATATTCTGTACAGCCTTCTTCTTTTCTAGGTCCAAATACAAAATAAACCCTATACTACTCATCATATTATGTGGAGTAGCAGGGCTTATTTTATATTAAAAAAATAATAAAGGTTAGGTTTTAATTAAAGCTTAACCTTTGTTTTTTTGGCTTTTGACTCATTTTGTAGTCTATCTAATGCCGTTACAACATACGTATATTTTGTTATTCCTTTCTCATAAGGAAGCTTAAAGAATGTATTTGATGTTACAGCTACAATATGGCTTGGATCCTCAAGATTAATTCTCTCACCATTCTCAAATTTATATACGACATATCTGGCAGCCTCATCAAAAGCAGTTTTTGCTTTCGGAGCAGTCCAGAACAACATATAGCCATCGGCAGTCCACACTTTCTGAATTTTTCTAACAGCTTTGGGTGGTTGGTTATCCATAAATTTAAACACTGGCACCAGTGCTTTATTCTTATGGTAATAATTAGCTAGAGCATCTTTATACTGACCTTCATTATTGACTAGAGATACAGCAGGCCACTGGCAACTTCCACCAATCGATTGGTAAGAACGTTGTAGTTTCATTTTAATAGGCAATTGGTTCGAATTTGGATTGTTAGGATCTGCATTCTGAACCGTGTTGGTAATAGACTGACCAATAAATAACGGACGGTTCGAGCTATTTTTAGCCCACCAGCTCACCAATGTTGCATAATCTGCTACAGGATGACCCACATGCCAATAAATTTGAGGAATATTATAATCTACCCATCCTTTATTAACCCACAAAAGAACATCTGCAAAAAGATCATCATAGTTTTGAAGACCATTTGTTTTACTTCCCAATGGGTCTGAAAATTCATTTCTATAAATTCCAAATGGACTTACACCAAATTTAACCCAAGGCTTAGTAGAACGAACTGTTTCGTGAATAGACTTTATCAGTAAGTTAACATTATCACGTCTCCAATCATTAACATTCGCATAACCTCTTCCGTAGCGAGCAAAACTAGCCCCATCGTTAAAAGTTACACCTCCAGATGGATAAGGATAAAAATAATCATCCATATGTATTGCATCAACGTCATAACGAGTAATGATATCTTTTACAATGGTACAAATATGATCACGGTTAGCAGGAAGTGCTGGATCAAAGAACACTTGATTACCATAAGTGATAAAACGTTCTGGGTGTTTATTTACCATATGAGTTGAAGCTATTGGCTTCTTAGCATTAGCAACAGCACGATAAGGATTAATCCATGCATGCAACTCCATACCTCTTCTGTGCGATTCATCGACCATAAATTTTAGAGGATCAAAACCATCTTTTGGACCCGAACCTTGCACACCTGAAAGGTATCTACTCCAAGGCTCTAAATCGGATTTATAAAAAGCATCACCTTCAGCTCTTACTTGGAAAATTACAGCGTTAATATTGGCCTCTTCCAATGCATCAAGTTGTTTCAACAACATCGCTTTTATCTCATTCGAAGATTTACCTTGAAATTGATTGTTGATAATGTGAATCCAAGCTCCTCTGAACTCTCTCTTTGGGCTATTTTGCTTAGCCTCAACCGAAACTGATATGGAGCTAAGGACGAAAAATAGCATAAGCACTAACCTAATTTTTCTCATCTTGTACGTTTAATATAGTTTGATAGCAAATATAAACTTTTATTATGGGTTTACATTCAATATAAATAAACTGTTAATCAAAGTCACTTAAACAATAAAATGCAATGATTGTTTTGATTAGGTAATATAGCTACATATATGTGCATAAAAATATTACAATGATTAACTTTGTACCCTATTTCAAAATAAATTAAGGATGACTGATCAAAATAACATAAATATAAAGGGAGCTCGTGTCAATAATCTAAAGAACATAGACATTGAGATACCAAGAAACAAATTTGTAGTTATAACTGGACTATCGGGTTCGGGCAAGTCTTCTCTTGCTTTTGATACTCTATATGCAGAAGGACAGCGTCGTTATGTAGAGAGTCTATCAAGTTATGCACGTCAGTTTCTGGGCCGTATGAGTAAACCTGAGTGTGATTTTATCAAAGGAATCCCACCCGCTATTGCCATTGAGCAAAAAGTTAACAGCCGTAATCCAAGGTCAACAGTAGGTACATCTACAGAAATTTACGAGTACCTAAGACTTCTATTTGCACGTATTGGTAAAACTTTCAGTCCCATTAGTGGCACCGAAGTAAAAAAACACTCTGTTAAAGATATAGTTGACTGCATGACTTCATATCCTGAAGGTACCAAGTTTACAATCCTGACTCCTGTACTTATGCAAGAAGACCGTACGCTTGAACAACAACTTGAAATAGATTTGAAGCAAGGTTTTAATCGTGTTGAAGTAAACAAAGAAATAGTTCGTATCGATGCCTACACTCCAAATGAAAAAGATGAAGTTTATCTTCTAATTGATCGTATGAAAGTAGGTAGTGATAAAGACACATTAAGTAGATTAACCGACTCATCGGAAACAGCAATGTATGAAGGAGATGGAAACTGCACGCTACGTTTTTATCTACCATCGGGCGAAACCGACACACACACATTCAACAATGCTTTTGAGGCTGATGGCATTGTATTTGAAGAACCTACAGACCAAATGTTCTCATTCAACTCTCCTGCTGGAGCTTGCCCAGAATGCGAAGGGTTTGGCAAAGTTATGGGAATAGATGAACAGTTAGTCATTCCTAATCAATCGCTATCCATCTATGAAAATGCTGTTTTCTGTTGGAGAGGTGATAAAATGAAGGCCTGGAAAGACAAACTGATAACCAATGCAGAGCACTTTGGTTTTCCTATTTTCACTCCATACTTCGAATTAACAAAGGCTCAAAAAGAAGTATTATGGAAAGGAAATCAATTCTTTGAAGGAATAGATGACTTTTTCCAAATGCTAAAAGAGAATCAGTATAAAAAACAATATAGAATCATGTTGGCAAGATATCGTGGTAAAACGATTTGCCCTACATGTCATGGCACAAGACTTAAGCCCGAAGCTTCATACGTCAAAGTGAATGGAAAAGACATTACCTACTTAGTTGACTTACCCATTACTCAATTAAAAACCTTCTTTGATGAAATAGACTTGAGCGACTACGAAATGAGTATTGCTAAACGTATCTTAACCGAGATTACTAGCCGCATCCACTTCCTTATAGACGTAGGTCTTGGCTACCTAACACTAAATCGCTTAAGCAATAGCCTATCGGGTGGTGAGAGTCAACGTATCAACCTTGCTACCTCTTTAGGCAGTAGCTTGGTGGGTAGCTTGTATATTTTAGATGAACCTAGTATCGGGTTGCACAGTAGGGATACGGACAAGCTGATTAGTGTACTTGGACAATTGAAAGACTTAGGAAATACAGTTGTTGTGGTTGAGCACGATGAAGACATTATCCGCAAGGCAGACTATATTATTGACATAGGTCCTAAAGCGGGCAGATTAGGTGGTGAGGTTGTGTACCAAGGCGACATGAATGACTTGCAAGCCAATAGTAACAGTTATACTGTAAAATACTTATTGGGAGAAGATAGTATTCCAGTGCCTGCGAAAAGGCGCAAATGGAACAATTTCATTGAAATTAAAGGAGCTAGAGCAAACAACCTAAAAAATGTAGATGTAAAGATCCCATTGAATGTCATGACCGTTGTAACAGGTGTATCGGGTTCGGGAAAAAGTACACTTATTAAAGACATCTTCTACTTGGCACTTCAACGCGAACTAGATGAAGCTACAGAAAGACCAGGTGACTTTACCTCTATTTCGGGAGATTTCAAACTACTTAAACAGGTTGAATTTGTGGATCAAAACCCTATTGGACGTTCATCACGTTCTAACCCTGCTACCTACATTAAAGCCTACGACGAAATTCGTAAATTATGGGCAAATCAACCTTTGTCTAAGCAGATGATGTACAAACCTGGATTTTTCAGTTTCAATAGCGAAGGTGGACGTTGTGAAGAGTGTAAAGGAGATGGTACAATTACTGTCGAAATGCAATTTATGGCCGATTTAGTTCTGCAATGTGAATCTTGCCATGGCAAACGATTTAAAGAAGAAACTTTAGAAGTTAAGTTCCACGATAAATCTATATATGACATACTACAAATGACCGTAGATGAAGCTATTGATTTCTTCTCTGAATTTAATGAAGCCAAAGTGGTCAAGAAGTTAAAATCATTACAAGATGTTGGCTTAGGCTACATTCGTTTGGGACAATCTTCTTCTACTCTTTCAGGAGGTGAGAACCAACGTGTTAAATTAGCTTCGTACTTAAGTCAAGAAAAAGCAGAAGCTACCCTATTCATTTTTGATGAGCCCACAACAGGACTTCACTTCCACGATATCAAGGTACTTTTAAAAGCCTTTGATGCACTTATTAGCCGTGGGCATAGCATTTTGATTATTGAACACAATATGGACGTCATTAAGTGTGCCGATCATATTATTGATTTAGGACCAGAAGGCGGAGAAAAAGGTGGATACATCATTGCTGAAGGTACTCCCGAGGATATTGCAAATTGCAAAGAAAGCTACACAGGTCAATTCCTACAAGAAAAATTGATTTAACTAGAATCTAGTTAGTAATAAAAAAGCAGTGAGAATCTTCTCACTGCTTTTTTTGTACCAATCTCCCAATGAATTACAAAGGAACATCAGACTTCTTTTTCTACCTCCCAGACATGACAGAGTCGTCTTAGTAAGAAGACTCTCTTATGTCTGGGAGGTAACTCACGCTTGTCAGGGAGGTGAAAACTCCTGCTATAAACACCCTATAAGCTATGTTCAAAATTCAACAAAAACGGGGTGTATCAATTAAGACACACCCCGTTTTTAATATTATATAGTCTAAGAACTAGAAGTAGAAAGAGAATCCTACTTTAAGACCAAATCTAGACCAATCACTGTCTTTTACAGAAATATTGTAATACAATGCAGGCTCAATAGCAATAGTTTTACTCAAGAAGAATGAGTAACCAGCCTCTAGAACAAATGCAAAGTCTGTACTGTCATCACCAATGTTTGGTTGTACATTTCTAACTAAAACACCACCACCTGCAAATAAACCAATGTTATCAAAGTAGTATCTAGCTTTAGCACCAATTGAATAAAAATCAACAGGTTTAGACCAGTCACCACCCAGAGTTCCCAAAATAGCCAGGTTATCCATGATCATGTAACCACCTTCACCCGTAAATCCAAAGTGATTGCGAGAACCAAATTCATTCGATTTTCCACCACCAAAAGATAAATCTAAACCAGTTGCCGATGTATTAATTAACCAAGTACCTTTTTCAGTTTTAGCATTCGCTGCAATTGTTGCACATAGGAATGCAAATACAAATAAAATTTTCTTCATAATTCAGTTTTTGTTGTTTTGAGTTGTATCCTTCTCTCGCTGCGCAGCATATTTTTCTTTTCTTCTCAATACAAACCACAACACCCCAATTATTGCATAAGAAAATACAATCGTTAAGACGCGTTCAGTTGTCATTGGTTCGGATGAAAACAAAATAAAATAAAGGGCTACTAGTGTTGTATATACTAATAAAGCACTTGTTATTACTGTTGATTTCCTTCTTTTTGTAAACATACTACTGCGATTAAATAATGATACTATGCTCACAAATATACAAACCTTTCACATAATTTGACAGAATAAGTGAATTTTGTAACAAACTTATTATATTTGAATTCACTAAAATCGCTAAAATGCACAAGCTCTTCAATACACTCATACTATTCTTCATATTAAATGTCTCATTATTAAATGCTCAAAATAATAGTAAGACAGATGTTAGGGCGGCATGGCTCACCACAGCCTACCGATTAGACTGGCCTCAAACATTAATTCGATCCGAGAAAGATGTAATAAAACAAAAACAAGAGCTTACTGAGATTTTAGATCAACTAATGGATGCAAACTTTAATACCATCCTATTTCAAGTGCGACACAAAGGAACAGTCTTGTACCCTTCCAAAATTGAACCATACAGCAGAATGCTAATGACAAATGGGAATATAACTCCTCTATACGACCCCCTTCTATTTGCAATTGAAGAGTGTCATAAAAGAGGAATGGAGTGTCATGCTTGGCTAGTAACACTTCCTGCTGATGATCTATCTCAAAATGACTTGAAAAGATACCCAAATAAGAACAGACAATTCATTACCTATAATAAGAAAAGATTTTTGGACCCTAGTTCAAGTAAAACGCCTCTATACCTTGGAAGTATTGCACATGAAATTGTAACAAATTACGACATTGACGGTATTCACCTTGATTACATTAGATATCCTGAGAATATTGCAGACTTAAGAGACAATACAAAATACAAACAATCAAAGACACAGCTATCAATTGAAGACTGGCGACGTAATAACATCACCAATATTGTGCAACACATCTATAATGAGGTGAAGAAATTAAAACCCTGGGTAAAAGTTAGCAGTAGCCCCGTAGGAAAATTTAGTGACACCAATCGCTATTCTGCCAAAGGTTGGAATGCCTATAATGCAGTATATCAAGATGTATTTAAATGGATGGAACTAGGTATACAAGACCAAATATATCCGATGATGTATTTTCAAGGAAACAACTTCTATCCTTTCGCACTAGATTGGAATGAAAATAAGCACAACACACAAGTTATTCCAGGCTTAGGTATTTATTTTCTGGAAGATGCTTCTCGCAATTGGAGCATTGAAGAGGTGCAACGCCAAATTCAATTTTCAATTGATAATCAACTAGATGGATTGGCGTACTTTAGAGTGGAATTTCTTTTAAAAGATGCTAAAGGTGTATTTAGTAGTCTTAAAAACAACCACTATAAATATCCGGCATTGCAACATGCAAATCTTATAGTTGAAAATAAAACACCAAATAGTCCGCAAAACTTAGCAGTAAAAATAAATAAAACACAAGCTACAATTAGTTGGGATATCCCCACCAACGAAGACAATACACAAAGAGTACTGTACAATGTCTATGCAAGCAACACCTATCCTGTTGATATTTCTAAAAGTGATAATTTGCTAGAAACCTATTTAGAAGGAAATAGTTTTGTGTATATACCAATGATTCCCAGTAGCCATTATAAATTCTATGCAGTAACCGCAATCAATCAGTACCATATTGAGAGTGAAGCTACTCAATTAAAGTCCAAGCAAGATATTGAGATTCTCGAGACAGTGCACTAAGTGCTAAGTACCCCGACTCTATTACTCCATTTTTCACAACTAATGGGTATTTTTTTTCAAACTCGGCATGCTTGTTCATTAATGTACTGGTCTTTTTGGAAAAATCGATTTGGTAACTCCCCTTTCTGTTCGGAGAAACATATCGACTATAAAAAGCATGAGAAACCAATCCCATATTCATTCGTAAATTAATCTCTACACAAGGGTGAAGACGAAAAATAGGTTCGTCTTCAAACTTACACACCATCATATCTACCCCTAAAGGACCCGTATAATGTGGAGATACTGTGTTTAAAAGTAATGGAGCTAAAACGTGTCTTGTTCGTTGCATAAACTGATGCTCAAAATACTTATAATTCAGTTCGTCTTCAAAAAGGTCATCGCTTAGTAAATTGTTCCCTATATATGCCCCATTTATACTTGTATTAAAAGATGAATAGCCTACAAAATGAATGGTATGTTCTGCAGAAATATAAAACTCCATTGCAAAGTCTGACACCTTATTATATACGGGTTCAACAATTACAGACTCTTGATTATCAATCACTCGAGAACACCAGTTAAGCGTAGCAACATCTACTGCTCCTTTAGACCATTTCAAACCTTTACCACTACCAGAATACGGTGCTTTCAGCAAAATATGCCCCAACTTCGATGCAATACTCTTTAAATCATCCAAATGACTCAGTACAAAAGAGAATCCACATAGTTGAGTTGATTTCGGTATAGCTTGCAACAACTTGACACCCGTAGATCGATGCGTTAACGTTCTAATATTATCCACCTCACTATCAGATAAAAGAGCCTCATCTTTACAGCCCAATAAGCGCATTCTTTTAAGCAAAGCTTTATTCCACCCCCAAGGAGATAGCTTAAAGTCAGACAATTTTTCTACTTCAGGAAAAGTAATCAAAGAAGAAGTAATCGGGAATATAGACTTCATCTTCTCTAGGTAACTTGCATTTGGGTGAGATTTACCCAACACATAGGAATCAGGATCGGCATACCAAATCGGTAATAAAGCCAGATCTGTTTCTAATAGCTGGGCAGATTTTGGCGACATATAGTTTTCGTCGTTATTTGCCAGAGCTAAATCATTATCAGGGTTAAAAAGATATAATTTATGCATTGAGAAGAGAGTATCATATTTACATTTGAAATGTAAAAATAGTGCTTATTTAACAACAACTAGCCCTTCAAACTAAGAATTCCTAACTTTTTGCACACTATCGTTGTTAACTAAATCAATTTAACGATTTTAGCAAGGTCAAATAAAATGTAATTTTGCTAACTCTACTTTGCAATAACTAAAAATAAGTCTATATTTGCTATTCGTAAAATAGAAAAAAAGCGCATGGAATCATTCTATCGTACACATGCCTACTTAATCGAACACATCAACGCTCCTGTACGAAGAGACTTGATGGATGAAATCGATTGGAACGACCGCCTTATAGGAATTAAAGGGTCTCGAGGAGTAGGTAAAACCACATTTTTACTTCAATACGCCAAAGAAAAATTTGGCTCAGATCGTTCATGTCTATATATAAACATGAACAATTTCTATTTTGCAGGAAATACACTGGTTGACTTTGCATACGAATTTCAAAAACAAGGAGGTAAAGTCCTACTCATAGACCAGGTTTTCAAATATGATGATTGGAGTAAAGAACTCCGAATCTGTTTTGAAAGATTTCCCAACCTTAAGATTGTCTTTACAGGATCTTCTGTAATGCGCTTAAAATACGAAAACTCGGAACTACGAGAAATTGTAAAAAGCTATAATCTTAGAGGATTCTCTTTCCGAGAATTCTTAAATTACCAAACAGGGATGAAATTCCAATCCTATTCACTAGAAGAAATCATTACTTCGCACGAGAAAATTGCGAAAGGAATTGTTAGTAAGGTTAAACCCTTAGACTATTTTCAAGATTATCTTCATCACGGTTTTTACCCGTTCTTCTTAGAGAAAAGAAACTTCTCTGAAAACTTACTGAAGACAATGAATATGATGATTGAGGTAGACATCCTTCTGATTAAACAAATTGAACTGAAATACTTAACTAAAATAAAAAAACTTCTATATGCACTAGCTGTAGAAGGCCCTAAAGCTCCTAATGTTAGCAAGTTGGCTACTGATATTCAAACTTCAAGAGCCACAATTATGAACTACATTAAATACCTTACAGATGCACGACTATTAAATATGGTCTATTCTAAAGGGGAGTCGTTTCCAAAGAAGCCTTCTAAAGTCATGATGCATAATACAAGCTTAATGTACTGTATCCAACCAATGGAAGCAAGTACGCAAGATATTTTGGAAACTTTTTTCGTGAACAGCATGTGGAAAGACCACGCTGTGAACAAAGGTAACGGTAAGCAGGTTTCTTACCTTATTGATGAAACAAGACCATTTAAAATCTGCTCGAAAAAGCAGATGGTAAAGAACAATCCGGGTGTTACTTATGCGGTACACCAAATGGAGGTTGGGCTTAATAATCAGATTCCACTTTGGTTATTGGGCTTCTTATATTAATAAATTTTTCACTTAACAATAATAGTTATGACTAAACAGAAGAAATTCATTACATGTGATGGAAATCAAGCTGCTGCACATATTTCATATATGTTCTCTGAAGTAGCTTCAATTTACCCTATCACACCATCTTCTACCATGGCTGAATACGTAGATGAGTGGGCTGCTGCAGGCCGCAAAAACATCTTCGGAGAAAAAGTCTTGGTACAAGAAATGCAATCAGAAGCTGGTGCTGCTGGTGCACTTCACGGATCACTACAAGCAGGTGCTCTTTCAACTACATATACAGCATCTCAAGGCTTGTTGTTGATGATACCTAACATGTACAAAATCTCTGGAGAGCTATTGCCATGCGTATTCCACGTATCTGCTCGTGCTCTTGCAACACATGCACTATCAATTTTTGGTGACCACCAAGACGTGATGGCTGCACGCCAAACAGGTTTTGCTATGCTATTTGAAGGTTCTGTACAAGAAGTTATGGACCTTTCTGGTGTTGCTCACCTTGCTACATTGAAGTCTCGCATTCCATTCATGAATATTTTTGATGGTTTCCGTACTTCTCACGAAATCCAAAAAGTTGAAGAAATCAGCGCTGAAGAACTTGCTCCATTGATGGATCAAGAAGCTATTGCTGAATTTAGAGAAAGAGCTCTTAATCCACATGCTCCTGTAGCTCGTGGTATGGCAGAAAACCCAGATGTTTACTTCCAACATAGAGAAGCTGCTAACTCATTCTACGATGACGTTCCTGCTATCGTTGAAGAATACATGGAAGAAATCTACAAAATCACAGGTCGTAAATATGGTCTATTTGACTATTACGGTGCTGATGATGCAGAAAACGTAGTTATCGCTATGGGTTCTGTTACAGAGGCTGCTAAAGAAGCTGTTGATTTCCTTGTACAACAAGGTAAAAAAGTTGGTTTAGTATGTGTACACTTGTACCGTCCATTCTCAGCTAAACACTTCCTTTCTGTAATGCCTAAATCGGTTAAAAACATTGCTGTACTTGACCGTACTAAAGAACCTGGTGCAATTGGTGAACCTCTTTACCTAGATGTAAAATCTTGCTTCTACGAAAAAGAAAATGCTCCTACAATTGTTGGTGGTCGCTTTGGTCTTTCTTCAAAAGATACTACTCCTGCACAAATTATTTCTGTGTTCGAGAACCTAGAATTACCAATGCCTAAAAATCAATTTACATTGGGTATTGTTGATGACGTAACATTTACTTCTCTTCCTTTAAAAGAAGAAATCTCTCTTGAAGGTGATTTATATGAAGCTAAATTCTACGGTTTAGGTGCTGATGGTACTGTTGGTGCTAACAAAAACTCAGTAAAAATTATCGGTGATAACACAGATAAATACTGTCAAGCATACTTCTCTTATGACTCTAAGAAATCGGGTGGTTTCACATGTTCTCACTTACGTTTTGGTAATACTCCAATCCGTGCGACATACCTTGTTAACACACCTAACTTCGTTGCATGTCACGTTCAAGCGTACTTGAAACTATATGATGTAACAAGAGGTCTTAAGAAAAATGGTACTTTCCTATTGAATACTATTTGGGATGGTGAAGAGCTAGCTAAGCACTTACCAAACAAAGTTAAAAAAGTATTCGCTCAAAAGAATATTACTGTTTACTCTATCAATGCAACTAAAATTGCACTAGAAATTGGTCTTGGTAACAGAACAAATACAATCCTTCAATCTGCATTCTTCCGTATCACAGAAGTAATTCCAGTAGATCTAGCTGTAGAACAAATGAAGAAATTCATTGTTAAATCTTACGGTAAGAAAGGTGAAGACGTTGTTAATAAAAACTATGCTGCTGTTGATCGTGGTGGTGAATATCACAAACTTACTGTTGACCCAGCTTGGGCTAATCTTCCAGCTGAAGAAGGCGAAAAGAATAACGACCCTGCATTTATCAACGAAGTAGTTCGTCCAATCAATGCACAAGACGGTGACCTTCTTCCAGTATCTACTTTCAAAGGTATTGAAGATGGTACATGGCAACAAGGTACTGCTAAGTACGAAAAACGTGGTGTAGCTGCATTCGTTCCAGAATGGAATGAAGAAAACTGTATCCAATGTAACAAGTGTGCTTACGTTTGTCCTCACGCAACTATTCGTCCATTTGTTCTTGATGAAGAAGAACAAAAAGGCGCTAACTTCAACATGTTGAAAGCGGTAGGTAAACAATTCGATGGCATGACTTTCCGTATGCAAGTTGACGTTCTAGACTGTCTAGGCTGTAGCAACTGTGTAGATGTTTGTCCAGGTAAGAAAGGTAACAAAGCACTTGCTATGAAACCAATCGAAACTCAAATGGAACAAGCTGCTAACTGGGACTACTGTGCAGATACAGTTAAGACTAAACAACACCTTGTAAATGTTTCTGCAAATGTGAAGAACTCACAATTTGCAACTCCACTATTTGAGTTCTCTGGAGCTTGTTCTGGTTGTGGTGAAACTCCTTACGTTAAATTGATTACTCAATTGTTTGGTGATCGCCAAATGGTAGCGAACGCAACTGGTTGTTCTTCTATCTACTCTGGTTCTGTTCCTTCAACTCCATATACAACTAACGAAGACGGTGAAGGTCCAGCATGGGCTAACTCTCTTTTCGAAGACTTCTGTGAATTCGGTATGGGTATGGAACTTGCTAGTGATTCACTTCGTACTCGTCTAGAAAACTTAATGAAAGAAGCTCAAAGCTGTGATAAATGCTCTTCTGAACTTAAAGCTCTATTCGTAGAATGGATTGAAAATAAAAATAACGCTGAGAAAACTAAAGAACTTTACAAAACAATTACTCCATTGGTTGAAGCTTGTGGTTGTGATATCTGTAAACAAATCTTTAGCCTAAAACAATACATCGTGAAACGTTCACAATGGATTATTGGTGGTGACGGTGCATCTTATGATATCGGTTTTGGTGGTCTTGATCACGTTATTGCAAGTGGTAAAGATATCAACATCATGGTTCTTGATACTGAGGTTTATTCAAATACTGGTGGTCAATCTTCAAAAGCAACTCCTCTAGGAGCTATTGCGAAATTTGCTGCAAGTGGTAAACGTGTACGCAAGAAAGACCTTGGTTTGATGGCTACTACTTATGGTTATGTATATGTTGCACAAATCGCTATTGGTGCTGACCAAGCTCAAACACTAAAAGCAATTCGCGAAGCAGAAGCATATCCAGGTCCATCATTGATTATTGCTTACTCACCATGTATTAGCCACGGTTTGAAAGCTGGTATGGGTAAAACTCAACAAGAACAAGCTGACGCTGTTGCTTGTGGATACTGGCACCTATGGAGATTCAACCCAGAGCTAGAAGCTGAAGGTAAGAATCCATTTATCCTAGATTCAAAAGCTCCAGACTTGGAGAAATTCGAAGACTTCTTGAAAGGTGAAGTTCGTTACACTTCTGTAATGAAACAATTCCCAGTAGAAGCTAAAGAATTATTTGCTGAATCTAAGAGAAATGCTGCTTGGAAATACAATAATTACAAGCGTCTTGCAAGCATGAGTTATGATGATGCTGCAACAGAAGCTTAATTAGAAACTTCTATATAACATTAAAGGGTCAGTCTCAATTGAGACTGACCCTTTTTTTTGACACAGAATGATTACAAAGTATAAGCAATTTATACAAGTTATAAACAGTACATAAAAACAAATAAACCCTTTCTAGCACATCAGCTAAAAAGGGTTTTATAAATAGTAAATACACCAGCTATTTCTTAAACAAGCGATTTAAAAGAGTCTTTAGTGGTTTTAATCCAACAATTAAAAAAATAATTACCAGTAGGAGTAACAACTCATAAACTGAGTGAATAAATGCTGGAATAACAATCATAATCATTAATCTAAATAATAAACACGTTTCACTCGTTCAGAAACACTCGTAAGAACCTCGTATGGGATTGTCCCCAATACATCCGACAAGACAGAAACTGGCAAATCATCACCAAAAATAATAACTTCATCTCCCTCTTTACAATCAATACCTGTCAAATCAATCATACTTACATCCATACAGATGTTACCAATATATGAAGCTTTCTCTCCGTTTACTAAACAATAGGCATTACGATTACCTAACTTACGGTTTAATCCATCGGCATAACCAATAGGTATTGCTCCAATACGAGAAGGTTGTTCTATTTTACCTCTTCGACTATACCCTACTGTTTCTCCCACGTTAAGCTCCTTTATTTGTAAAATTGTAGTTTTTAACGTACTTACATTTTTCATAGGGTGGGCACCCGTAGGATCAATACCATACAATCCTAAGCCCAAGCGAACCATATCAAAATGAGCATCTGGAAAACGAGTTATAGCTGCCGAATTGCAAATATGTCGTGTTATTTTATGTACAAAAGAACCCTGTAATTCATCAGAAGCCAATTTAAATTGAGCCAATTGATGTGCTGTAAAATCATCAAATTCAACAGAGTCACTTCCTGCAAAATGAGAAAATATAGATTTAGGAATCAATGCATTTTGCTTTTTCAAAACAGTAATTAATTGATCCATCTCATCGGGCATAAAACCTAAACGGTGCATTCCAGTATCTATCTTTATATGAATTGGGAAATTAGTTACTCCCTCTTTTTCTGCTTCATGAATTAATTTTTTCAATAAGCTGAAACTATAAACTTCCGGCTCTAAATTATTCTCAAACATCAATTTAAAAGCAGATAACTCTGGGTTCATAATAATTATTGAATTACTAATTCCATCTTTACGCAGAGCTACTCCCTCATCGGCAACGGCTACACCTAAATAATCGACTTTATAATCTTGTAGAGTCTTAGCAATCTCACTCGCGCCAGCACCATAGGCAGATGCCTTAATCATACACATGATTTTAGTTTCCGGCTTAAGTTGATCTCGATAATAATTTAAATTCTCAACGAGAACATTTAGATTTACTTCTAGTATCGTTTCATGACGTTTTAGCTCTAATGCCTCAAGAATACGCTCGAAGGTAAAGTTACGTGCCCCTTTGAGCAAAACACTTTCATTTGCAAATGAAATTTCTCCCGTTTTAATAGCGTGAAGTAAATCATCTGTAGTTTCAAAGAAATCTTTTTCAATATTAAATCGTTGACTCTCTTGACTAATCCACTTTCCAACACCTACAACACGTTGAATCTGTTTATTAAATAAAAGTTGAGAAACCTTTCTATATAGCGTCGTAGCATTCTGTCCTGTGCCAATTAAATCTGAAATAATCAAAGTCCGTTTCAGTCCTTTCTGCAGAGATCGTCTATAATGAAAATCGAGTGCAATATCTAAAGAAGAAAGGTCTGAACTATAGCTATCATTAATAATCAACGAATTGTTTCTACCTTCTTTAACCTCTAGCCTCATCGCTACCGGCTCTAAAAGAGACATTCTAGTGCGAATTTCTTCACTAGACAACATCAAATAAATACATACGGCCAAACAATTGATGGAATTTTCAATTGACGCATCATCAATAAAAGGAATGACATAATAATTATCCAATCCTAAATATCTATACTTAACAGTAGTTTGATCTTCATCTTTAATAATTGCACTTATGAACAACGGACGCTCCATATCATATCGACTCCATGCAATCTCTCTAGAACTTAAAACCGATTGTGACATGCAAGTAGATATTAACATATCATCGGCATCATAAATGATAACATCGCAGTTTTTAAAGAGCTTTAGCTTTTCCATACACTTCTCTTGCATTGAAAAGAAGTTTTCTTGATGAGCACCACCAATGTTAGTCAAAACTCCAATAGTTGGTTTTAATACATGTTCAAGTGCCCTCATCTCATCAGGTTGTGAAATTCCTGCTTCAAAAATAGCCACATTAGCATCATCGGTCATTTGCCAAACCGAAAGAGGTACGCCAATTTGAGAGTTATAGCTTCTCGGGCTTCGAATTACTTTTTTTGAAGGAGATAAAATTTGATGTAACCACTCTTTGACAACAGTTTTTCCATTACTGCCCGTAATTCCTACTACTGGATAATGAAATTGAGCACGGTGTTTCCTTGCAAGAGATTGCAAGGCTTTTAGTGTATCTGATACCACCAGAAAATTAGCATCTGCGAAGGGAACTACTCCACCATAACTATACGGTTTCATAATGCAGTTTTCGTAATTAGAAATAACAAAATTACGTACACCCCGATCATAAAGAGTCGAGATGTACTTCGCACCACTATTTCTTGATGTATCTAAGGCGAAGAAGAGGGTATCTTCGGGAAAGCTCAAAGATCTACTATCGGTTAACAACCAGTTTATTTTTGCAGGTCTATTTCCAATCTGCTTAGCTTTTATAATTTCTTTAACTTGTTCAATTGTATAAGACATTGTTCAATCTCCTTTCTAAAGTCTAATGTCGGATTTTTTTTAGATATACGGTTCATTTTTAGCACTAATTGTTCCAGAAAAGAAGCGTACTCTTTTGTATTAGGATTCAAAGGTTTATGTTCTAAACCCTTTTTTATTTTATCGCATTCTTCAATAACAGCTATTGTTTGCTCAGTAAAGAAAACAGCTTGTAGCTTTTCCCATATATACGCAATTGCAAGAGAGGATGGGTGCACCATGTCATCGGCATAAAAGCGATAGTCACGCAATTCATCCAACATGATCTCGTATGCAGGGAAATATACTACTTGATTGGGAAACCTTTTTTGAAGCTCTGAAATTGCTAATAACAAAGTTGCTTTACTTCGTTGATTTTCGATTAAACCATCACGTACATGTCGAATTGGACTAACTGTAAAAACAACCTTAAGTGTTGAATTAAGTGCACCAACAGATTCTAAAATAGGGATATAAAGTGATACAATATCAGAAACACTAAGTTGCACTCGATCAAAACTTTTATTCGGTACCTTGTGACAATTTGAAACAATTCGATTGTCCGATTTTAAATGATAAACTCCAGCCGTTCCAAAAGTTATAAACAGAGTGTCTAATTCTTTAAATTGCTGATATGCAAGCGATACACTTGAATTTATAGCTTGAAGAGTTTCAGCTTTTGAAATAAAAGAAAAGGAACCATGGTGCATCCAACTATTCCACAACTCTAAATGCTGAAACAAGTCTGCTTCAGTATATTGCTTGTTAGCCATTATTTCTTGTAATGCCAGTGCAATAGAGGCTGGATTGTATAGCACCCCAAAAGGATTAACCAAACAATTAAATTTGGCATCGACAAGCTTCCTCCCTATGTTTTCTGAAAAACAAGAACCTAAACTCATCATTCTATTCTGATGAGTTAATTTAGGAAAGTCTTTGGATTTTAAGTGGACGGATGTCGTAAAATTCATTTTATGCTGTTTTAATCACTACAAATTTAGCTTGATTTTAGGTTTGCCGGTCGAAAAATGTTTAATATTTGATTTAATAAAGATATGAATTTGTTAAATTTTTAATTTAAGCTACCTAGCACCCAATACAATTATCTTTATTCATATATTATAATTATTTTTGGAAAACATAAGCGATTATTAAAAGATAGCCCTAACTTTTGATTAAAATGTTATAATCAGCTATCTTTATTCGAATTTGCACATTAATACTTTTTGAAATTTAAATGGGAAATACGTCAAAATATAGTTTGCTAGACACAATATCATCTCCGGAAGATTTACGTAAGCTAGACATGGACCAACTGATTGAATTATGTTCTGAATTAAGACAAGATCTTATTGATGAACTTTCTTGCAATCCTGGTCATTTTGCCGCGAGTCTTGGAGTAGTAGAGTTGACTGTAGCCCTGCATTATATTTACAATACACCTTATGACAAATTGGTTTGGGACGTAGGTCACCAAGCATATGTACATAAGATATTAACCGGAAGAAAAGACCTGTTCTTTACCAACCGTAAATTTGGAGGAATCCGCCCATTCCCTTCGCCAGAAGAGAGTGAGTATGATACCTTCTCATGTGGTCATGCCTCAAATTCAATTTCTGCCGCATTAGGAATGGCTGTTGCAGCCGACCAAAAAGGAGAAGACGATCGACATATTATTTCTATAATTGGAGATGGTTCAATGAGTGGAGGATTGGCTTTTGAAGGTCTAAACAATGCTTCTTCAATGCCTAACAACCTATTAATCATACTGAATGACAATGACATGTCTATTGATAAGAGTGTAGGTGGAATGAAGCAGTACTTGGTTAATTTAACAACATCAACACCATATAACCAATTGAGATATCAAGCAGCTAAGATGCTGCACAAAATGAATATCCTAAACGATGAACGAAAAAAAGCACTTATTCGATTGGGGAATAGCCTGAAATCACTGGCTATGCAACAACAAAATATGTTTGAAGGCTTAAATATTCGCTATTTTGGACCTGTTGATGGACATGATATTAAAAACCTATCTCGTGTGCTACGAGATATAAAAGATATGAAAGGCCCAAAATTGTTGCACCTTCACACTGTGAAAGGTAAAGGATTTGAACCTGCTGAGAAACAAGCTACTATTTGGCACGCTCCTGGTCGCTTTGATCCCCTTACGGGAACTATTATTAAAGATACCGAAAAGGATCTTCCACCTAAATTCCAAACAGTCTTTGGAAATACGTTAGTAGAATTAGCTGAGGCAAATAAAAACATTGTTGGGGTTACTCCAGCCATGCCATCAGGTTGCTCCATGAACATCATGATGGAAAAAATTCCAGAACGTGCTTTTGATGTTGGAATTGCTGAAGGTCATGCTGTTACGTTTTCGGGAGGAATGGCGAAAGAAGGATTACAACCTTTCTGCAACATTTATTCTTCGTTTATGCAACGTGCATATGATAATTTAATTCATGATGTGGCAATCCTTAAACTTCCAGTTGTCCTTTGTCTAGATAGAGCAGGACTGGTTGGCGAGGATGGACCAACACATCATGGTGTATTTGATTTAGCCTATCTTAGACCAATTCCGAATCTAACTATTTCTTCTCCCATGGATGAACATGAGTTGAGAAGATTAATGTACACAGCACAATTACCTGATAAAGGTGCTTTTGTTATTAGATACCCTCGTGGACGAGGTGTTTGCGTAGATTGGGAATGTCCTTTCGAAGAAATACCTGTAGGAAAAGGCAGAACTATTCTTGAAGGTAATGACCTAGCAGTAATTACCATCGGACCTATCGGTAATGTAGCAAAAGAAGCCATCGAGGAACTTCAAGAAACGAACTCCAAAACGGTTGCTTTATACGATTTGAGATTCTTAAAACCAATCGATGAAGAAATGCTACACAGTATTGGAGATAAGTTCAAACATGTTATCACAATTGAAGATGGGGTAATTCAAGGTGGAATGGGAACAGCTGTACTTGAATTTATGTCTGACCATAACTACAATCCTCAAATTCACAGACTGGGTATCCCTGATGAATTTATAGAACATGGCTCTGTAAAAGAACTACATAAAGTTTGTGGTCTAGATAAAGAAAGCATACGTAAAGAGATTGAAAAACTCTTATAATTCACGAGTATAAATAAGAATTGTACAAACAATGAAAATTATTATCGCTGGAGCTGGTGCAGTTGGAACTCACCTTGCAAAATTACTCTCTAATGAAAAAGAAGATATTATCCTCTTAGATGAAGATGAGGAGAGATTAAGCATAATGAATTCTAACTTTGACCTTATGACAGTTGTGGGTTCTCCCACTTCTATTCGTGGTCTAACTGAAGCTGGCGTGAAAAATGCCGACTTATTCATTGCAGTTACTCCAGATGAGAGTCGTAATATGACGGCTTGTATGCTAGCCACTAATCTTGGTGCAATTAAAACGGTTGCCCGAATTGATAACTACGAATATTTACTTCCTAAAAACAAAGAATTCTTTAAAAACCTAGGTGTAGATTCTTTAATTTATCCTGAAATGCTAGCTGCAAAAGAGATTGTATCTTCTATGCGTATGAGTTGGGTAAGACAATGGTGGGAATTTTGTGGAGGTGCCATCGTTCTTATCGGCGTTCGTATTGAAGATGAAGCCGAATTGATGGACATTTCACTTAGCGAACTGAGTGGAAAAGATACTCCATTCCATATTGTAGCTATAAAAAGGGAACAAGAAACGATTATTCCAAGTGGAAAAGACATTATTCGTCATGGTGATATCGTCTATTTCACGACAACTAAAAAATACATTCCCTACATCCGTAAAATTACGGGTAAAGATGAATTTCCGGATATTCAAAATGTAATTATCATGGGTGGAAGCCGTATTGCTGCACGTACTGCGCAATATGCTCCCGATTACATGAACATCAAAATCATTGAATCGGATATTGAAAGATGCAATAAGCTATCCGAGTCTCTAGACAATAAAATAATGATTTTAAATGGCGATGGTCGAGATATCGATTTATTGGTTGAAGAAGGGATTCGCAATACCGAGGCCTTTGTGGCCATTACTGGTAACTCTGAAACAAATATTTTAGCTTGTCTTGCAGCAAGAAGATTAGGTGTATCAAAAACTATCGCTGAGGTTGAAAACATTGATTACATCAATATGGCCGAGAGTTTGGGTATTGGTGCTGTCATCAATAAAAAACTGATCTCTGCAAGCCATATTTACCGAATGATGCTAGAGGCTGACGTATCTAATGTGAAGAGTTTAACTTTTGCAAATGCTGATGTAGCCGAGTTCATTGTTAAACCAAATGCCAAGATTACACGTAAAACAATTCGCCATCAAGGCTTACCAAAAGGATTTGCATTAGGCGGATTAATTAGGGAAGGAAAAGGTGTCTTGATTAATGGAGATACTCAAGTCATAGCAGGGGATCACGTTGTTGTATTCTGTCACAATACAATGATTAAGAAAATAGAAAAATTCTTCAGCTAAAATGGTTAATATAAAAATGATTTTACGCATTATGGGGGTCTTGCTTATTATAGAATCCCTAATGCTACTATTGTGTATTGGCATCTCTTTCTTCTATCAAGAGGATGATTTAAATGCCTTTGCTATAACTGCTGGATTAACAGGATTCATTGGATTCCTAGCCATTGCATTTAGCAAAGGGGCAAAAAAACAACTTAGCCGTAGAGAAGGGTATCTAATTGTGAGCTTATCATGGATTATTGTATCCATTTTTGGTATGCTACCCTACTACCTCAGTGGGTATATACCCACAGTTACAGATGCTTTTTTTGAGGCAATTTCGGGAGTTAGCAGTACAGGAAGTACTATTCTAGACAACATTGAGGAATTTCCTCATGGCCTACTATTTTGGAGAAGTATGACACAGTGGATAGGTGGATTGGGGATTATCTTCTTTACCATAGCAGTATTACCCTTATTGGGCGTTAGTGGAATTCAATTATTTGCCGCAGAAGCATCGGGAATTACTGTTGATAAAGTACACCCTAGAATTGGAGTAACTGCAAAATGGATATGGTCCATTTATATTGGCATTACTCTTATTCAAATTATTCTTCTATGCTTTGGTGACATGAACCTATTCGATAGTGTCTGTCACTCTTTAACAACTACTGGAACAGGTGGTTTTTCTACTAAACAAGATAGCATTGGCTTTTACCAATCGGCCTATATCGAATATGTCATAGCCTTTTTTATGATTCTATCAGGAGTCAATTTTACTCTATTACTGCTTGCTGTGACAGGACGATTTAGAAAAGTACTTCAAAATTCAGAACTTAAATATTACCTAGCTTCAATTATAACATTAACAGTAATAATTAGCATAGGTCTATATTACTCTACCAATAATGGTATGGAAGAATCATTCCGCAAAGCGATATTCCAGGTCGGTTCGCTACACACTTCAACTGGTTTTATTACGGATGATTACATGCAATGGAAACCCGTTCTTTGGGGTATCCTTTTTATCCCGATGTTTGTTGGAGCATGTGCAGGAAGTACATCTGGAGGTTTTAAATCTATTCGGATCGTGATTATTGCAAAAATTACAATGAACGAATTAAAACGTATCATTCATCCTAATCTTGTTTTAAGACCAAAAGTAAATAATCAAATTGTGCAAAACTCAATACAAAGTACGGTATTAGCCTTTAGCTTCATCTATTTACTCACTATCGTACTTAGTACATTGTTTCTACTTGCTTTTGATTTAAACTTCTTAGACTCGTTAGGAATCGTCATCTCAAGCATCAGTAATATGGGACCTGGATTTGGAAGCTTTGGACCTGAGTTTTCATGGAGCGCACTCCCCGTAGCTGGCAAGTGGCTATCTTCATTCCTCATGCTTATTGGCAGATTAGAACTATTTACAATTTTACTTCTATTTACTCCAGGTTTTTGGAAAGGATAAATAGAAATAGACATAAAATAATAACGGGCAATTTCACAAATTGAAATCGCCCGTTATTATTTTATCCTATCTTTATAAGATAGTCAATGAGTTTATCTTTTTCAAGCTGTCTTATAAAGCGTATAATTCGCTCCTCATAATCGGGAGTCTCTTTATCTGGGAAATCAGCTACAATTGATTGAACAGTCCTCACCCCATCAATAAGTTTCAAGACTTCGGTCCCATAAGCGTCAAAGTTTACACTTATCTCCCGAGGCAATCTCTTCAGCATAAAATGCTCGTGAAACCACTTGTTTTTAAATCTACGAATACCTAATCGAGCTTTATTATCTTCTTTAATATATAAAGAAATGTGGTCCCTTAGACAAGGAACCACATTTAGTATATTTATTTTATCAGATGCCTTCATAAACAAGACTACTTAATATTTGGTGCTTCTAGACCATAATTATGTTTCTTGTCTTCAGCTTTAAGCCAGACTCCTAATATTCCTGCTAAAACACCTAATGATGCAAAAACAAACATAGCGGTAGTGTAATTATAAACTCCATTATTTTCCAAAAGAACCTCAGCTGGGTTAGTAGTTTGTAGTACAATACCAATAATAATTGGGAAAATCCACAAACCAAAGTTTTGAATCCAGAAAACAATACTATATGCAGATCCTAAATATCTTTCTTCCACAAGATGAGGTATTGCAGGCCATAATGCTGCAGGGACCAATGAAAAAGATACACCTAAAAGAACAATAGCTGAGTAAGCTACATACAGACTCGTTTGATCACCTGGCTGAAAAGGATAGATTGCAAATGTCATGTGGCATACAAATACCAACACAGAACCAAGAATTAACATTGAAGCCCCTTTACCTACTTTATCGAGGAAGAAGCCCAAAGGTGGGGTCAAAATCATTGCACCAATTGGGAACCATGAGAATAAGTCGGAAGCATCTTTAGTTTCCAATCCTAAATTATTCTCAAGCATATTTGTAGCAAATTTTTGGAAAGGGAAAATTGCAGAATAATACAAGACACAAAGTGAAGCTACAATCATATAAACCTTGTTCGTAAATAGTTTCTTAAGATCACTAAACTTAAAAGCCTCTTCTTCTTGAGCCTCAACATTGTTATGCAAATCTAATGCAGCATCTTGAGCGTCTAATTTCTTATCCATTATAGAGTATAGGATAAAGGTAATTAAACCAATAATCAACAATAGACAACACATCGCAACAGGTCTAACAACATCTTCTGATCCCCATGTTGCAACAACTGGTGATAAGCGGAACACAGCGAATACACCTAAACGAGCCAATCCCATTTCAATTCCCATTGCAAGAGCCATCTCTTTTCCAGAGAACCACTTCACAATTGCTTTAGAAACGGTAATACCAGCCATTTCAAGTCCACAACCAAATATAGCAAATCCTAAAGAAGCCAATTTGGCATCAGCTGGGAAAGAAGGAATGAAACTATTCAATGCATCATATAGAATTTGTCCCTCTGCAAAGCTAGGACTAATCGCATACCATTTAATTCCAGCACCTGCAAGCATTATTAACCCAGATACAATAGCAGTAAAACGAATACCCATTTTATCCAAGATAACCCCAGCAAACAGCAAGAAGAAAGCAAAGACATTTAGGAAATACTCAGAACTTACAAAAGTTCCATAAACTTCGGGAGTCCACCCTTTTTGTTGTTCTAATAAAGATTGCAGCGGCGACAACACATCTACAAACATGTAGCCAAAGAACATCATTATGGCAACTAATAGCAAGGCACCCCACCTTAATAAGAAAGAGTCCCTCATTGTTTTCTGAGAAATTTTATTCATTTTATATTCAATTTAATTCTATATAATAATTATGGCTGCCTTAAATGAATAAAGCAGCCATAACTAATAATTTCTTATTTAGAAGTACATGTTAAACTTTGGATATATAACAAAATTGGTATTTGATGTTCCATTGTGTTTAGAGCTGTACTAACCCATTTATTTGTCAAGTTGTTCTTGGATAGCTTTATCCTCTAGAACAGAACCTGTGTTTGAACTTGGAGTAGGTAAAAAGTATACAGTTGCAATACTTAAAATTACAATACCTGCTGCTAAACCCCATGTCAACTTTTCTACAAAATCAGTCATCTTGGGTACACCCATAATTTGATTTGAAGATGAAAAACCTGAAGCTAGACCGCCTCCTTTTGATTTCTGTACTAAGACAATCAAGCAAAGTGCTACTGAAAGCACTAAAATCAATATTAAAAGAAATATATACATTGTTCTTATTAGTTATTTCGATTTAGCGTTATTTATTAATTTCTCTAAGAATCTAATTTGGTCTACAAAGTAAGCATTTTTATTCGGATATTTCAAACTTATCTTTTTTAAAATTTCATGCGCCTTAGCATAACGCTTTTGTTTAATATAAATTTTAGCTAAGGTTTCTGTAAACAAACCTTCATCTTCCGATTCTAGCTCTTTTGCTACCACTGTAGGTTCTACAACTACCTTTTCATAAGCTTCCTCATCTTCATGAGAATCATTTGTTGGTAACTCTTTTTTAATGAGTGGCTTGTTCAAAAAGTTATCGATTAGGTGCTGCCCTTCCAAGGGTTTAGTATCACAATCAGAAACAACTTCGTCTTCAAACAGATAACCCATATAATCACTTGAAACTTCTAGCCCCGTAAAGTCTACATTTTCTTCTGGTAAAGTAGATAGAAAAGAGTCTATTACACTAAGTGTTCTATCATGTTCCTTTTCTTCTGACTTTGAATCATTACTAACTTCATCAAGAATGTCCGATAAAGTCTCCGTATTCTTCTCTAACAGATTAAAAAGGATTTTACGGTCAGGAATATATAAAGCGGCTTTTTTAAGTTCGCTAGTAAAGTTTAACTTATTGAGCTGAGACAACGCAGTTAAGTAAACAATTCGTAGAGATTGAGAGTAAGGATATAATTCAACAAGTTCTTCAATTTCAAGAAGACTATGCTCCTGAAACTGATACGAACTACTAATCCATTTATTAAATATTGTACTATCCATCTACGCTATTACCAATTTGCTACAGTTGCATTAAAGACTTGTTCTACAATATCCTTTACCATTTCGGATATTAACTGATCTTGAACTTGAGTCAACATTTGCGATGAATCATAGTTTCTAAAAGCTGAGAATTGCTGCTCAAAATCCTCTTCGTGATTTGTGTTGTTTACAAACCGCACATTTACAGTAATCGTTAACTTAGTTTCTGAAGAATAACCATCAGATTTTACAGCTTGGTTATATTGATTATACCCTGTTATTTCTCCTGCAATTTCCAAATCAGCATCATGCTTAACCATTTTCAAACGAGTTTGACGAATGAAAATATCCTTCAACTCTTCATTGAATCTTGTACCCAATGGTGCATATACATAGGCCGATTTTATTGGAAAATCTGCAATGGAAATCGTCTTCGTTTTATCATAATTGATAGACGAACCATTAAATTTATATGAAATACTGCATGCAACTAACAATGAGCAAAAAGCCCCAAGCATAAACAGTTGTTTATATTTATTCCAAATCATATTCTTTTATTTTACGATATAATGTTCTTTCAGATATATTTAAATCTTTAGCCGCATATTTTCTTTTACCATTGTGTCGCTGAAGAGCTTTTTTAATCATTTCTTTTTCTACCTCTTCTAAAGATAAATTCTCATCTAACACTGAACTATCCTGATTCTCGCCTTCATAGTTTTCGTGAGCATAACCATTATCAGAAGAGTGTAAGGGATATGTTGTACTTGGTAAACTCTTAGGAATTGAAAAATTTGAATTCATCAAGTCACTGCGATCGGTCATTAAGAGGTGTACAATCTTCTTTAAATCTTCAATATCCTTCTTCATCTCATAAATTGTGTGATAAAGAATCTCTTTCTCACTTCCGAACCCCTTGAAACTATTATTTCCCAAATAGGCAGGAAGTGATGTTTGGATTTTTTCTGGCAAGTAACGATTTACAATATCTAGATTGATATCTCTACTTGATTCTATGATAGATATCTGCTCCGTTATATTTTTAAGTTGACGAACATTACCCGGCCAGCCATAAGCCATCAAAGCTCGTTTGGCATCATCAGATAACTGAACGACAGGAATCCTATATTTTTCTGAAAAATCGGACGCAAATTTACGAAATAACAATATTATATCTTCTCCTCGTTCACGTAATGGAGGAATTTGAATAGGAACCGTATTTAATCGATAAAACAAGTCCTCTCTGAATTTACCTTCAGCAATTGCTTGAGTTAAATTCACATTCGTAGCAGCAACAATACGAACATCTGTTTTTTCAACACTTGAAGAACCTACCTTTATAAATTCTCCAGTCTCTAACACACGTAAAAGTCGAGCTTGAGTTTGCAATGGCAACTCTCCTACTTCATCAAGAAAGATTGTTCCTTTATCAGCTTCTCCAAAATAACCTTTACGTTCAGAAATAGCTCCAGTAAACGCACCTTTTTCATGACCAAATAACTCCGAGTCAATTGTACCTTCTGGAATAGCCCCACAGTTAACAGCGATATATTTCGCATGTTTACGATGGCTATACTGATGAATTATTTGAGGAAAGCTCTCTTTACCTACCCCACTTTCACCAGTAATTAATACAGACAAATCTGTAGGAGCAACTTGAATGGCAACATCAATTGCCCTAAGCAGCTCTTCAGAATGTCCAATTATTCCAAAACGTAATTTAGCTCTTTGTACTTCAGTACTAGCCATAAGCATCTTATCCTTTCAACTAATTAATAATCATGTCCTGATAATTCAGCATTCTCCGATTGAAGATCTAATTTATCACTATCATCATTACGATTAAAGTATTGTTTACGTAACGGATTTGCATGAATTTCTTCTTCCGATATTCTAAAGCGATAGATGTCTAGCGCAGCATAAATTGCTTGACGGAAAGACGATTCATCAGCCAACCCTTTTCCTGCAATATCATAAGCTGTTCCATGAGCTGGAGAAGTGCGAACAACCGGCAAACCAGCTGTATAGTTTACGCCATCTTCCATAGCTAATATTTTAAAAGCAATTAATCCCTGATCATGATACATTGCTAAAACACCATCAAATTTCTTAAAAGTATTAGCACCAAAGAAGCCATCAGATGCAAAAGGTCCAAAGCATAAGACTCCCTCTTCGCACATATCTTTAATTGCTGGTGCAATCACCTCTTGCTCCTCAGCTCCTAGCAGACCATTATCACCTGCATGTGGATTCAATCCTAACACAGCTATCTGAGGACGGCTTATGCCAAAATCTTCTTTTAAAGTAGTGTTAAAGATAGCTATCTTTTCTTTTATCAAATCAGCAGTCAATGTAGTAGGAACATCTCGCAACGGAATATGTCCAGTAACTACAGCTATTCTGAAATCATCTTTCATCAATAGCATCAAAGATTTTTGACCCTCACCAAGTTTATCTTCCAAATATTCAGTATGACCTGGAAAATTAAAATCTTCTGATTGAATTGTATGTTTATTAATGGGTGCAGTTATAATGATATCAATCAAGCCATCTTTATAATCCTGAATAGCTCTTTCTAAAGATTCAAGGGCAGCTTTACCTGTCGCTACATCTTCTTTACCAAATTCAACCCTTACTTCGTCTGAAGTGCAAGCCAAGATACTTAGCTTATCATCTTCAGCTTCATCTGCTGAATTTATGATACTAAAATTGGTAGAAATATCCATAGATTTTCGATGGTATGCTGCCACTTTAGGAGAACCATACACTATTGGGGTACAGTATTCAAACATTCCGGCAGGCTCAAAAGCTTTAAGTATTACTTCATAGCCTACACCATTTACATCGCCTTGGGTAATTCCAATTCTTATTTTATTGTTTTTCATTGATTTCAAAATTTTGAGTTAATTCTCACTCGGCACTTTAGAAGCTGGAAGCTTCACTGTATATAAAGACGCTTCTATAGAGCGCATAAGGTTACGTTTTAGTTTTGAAGGAGCGTATACAAAGACTTCAGAAAATATCAAACGATTATTGACTTCGTCAAGACGCATATGAGAAACAAAAGGTCCACCCATAAAATCGTTCTCAATCTTCCATAATCCTCTAGCTTCCAACGCATAGGTGCCTTGAAGATTAATATCTTTAACTTCCGTAAAGTCCCAATCTGTAGTCATGTACATATTTTCTTTTTCCCCTGGTACATTGATAGCTAAAACAGAATCTCTCTTATGCAAAAAAAACTCTCTAGTGAAACTGTTTTTATCTGTATAAGGTAAAGAATACATTATGAAGTATCTATCCACATCTGCTGCATTAGACCCCAACATATAGAAGTCTTGTCCATCTTTGGTTAAAGATAAATCTGCCGGTAATTTAACTTCACAATTAAACTTCTCTTTGATCTTAGCCATAGCTAAATCACTAAAGTTTTTATCTAGTATTGCTATTTGACGCATCATTTCAGCATCTGTAAAATACTTCACAATATATGAGGCACTTTCTTGAATAAGTACTGCAGCAGAGTCAATATCTGGGCTATTTATCGTTAAAATATTCTGAGGGTACGAATAAACATCCTTATCGATTAGTATGCTTGCTTTCGTATAATATTGTTTATCAATATTAACAATCACAATATTTCGTATTGGCTTTAAAATGCCATCAAAACTATAATGTTCTGTTTTCATCAACTTAAAAGCACTTTCACTTTGAGGTAGACCTGGTACATCAGAAGTCAAAACTTTAATAAGCTCATTGCCAGCTTTAGAGTTTTGCACATTAGCATCCATCACAATTAACAATTCATATGGTAAGGCTGATGATGTAGGGGTCAGAACACCTTTTCCTTTATTGCTACATCCTGTAAAAGACACAAGAAGAACAACAAGTAAACAGTTGAATAATGAAGTTTTCATATCTAATATTTTAAGATTTTTCCATAGTTGATAACATGCCACAGGCTGCAAATATGTCTTCACCACGAGAGGAGCGAATTGTTGTAAATAACCCATTTTTAGTTAGGTAATCACGGAATCGTTCCATTGTAGGCATATCGCATCCTTCAAGCTTCACATTAGGAATAGCGTGAAAGCGAATTAAGTTAACACGACAGTCAACGCCATCTAATAACTTGACTAACTTAGAAGCAAATTCAAATGAATCATTTACTCCTTTAAACATTATATACTCAAAAGATAGTCTTCTTTGACCAGAGAAGTCATAATCACGTAATATTTCAACCATTTCTTCAATAGAGAAGGCTTTTTCAGCAGGCATCAATTCTAAACGCTGACTAGGAACTGGTGTATGTATGCTAATTGCCAAATGACAGTCACTCTCATCAATAAACCTTTTGAAACCTTTGCGTACTCCAACAGTAGAGACTGTAATGCGCTTAGGGCTCCATTTATAGCCATAATCTGATGTTAATATTTCAAGAACTTTTAAAACCTCATCAAGATTATCCATTGGCTCTCCCATCCCCATAAACACAACATTCGTTAGTTTATCAGATTCAGGTATAGATTGTATTTGGTTTAAAATTTCATTGGCAGTTAGCTGAGCAGAAAAACCCTGCTTTCCTGTCATACAAAACTTACAATTCATTTTACATCCAACTTGAGATGACACACATAAAGTTGCACGATCATTATCAGGGATAAATACCGATTCTATTGCATAAGCTTCATGAGTTGGAAACAGGTATTTAATTGTCCCATCTACAGATTTAGCCATGTGAGATGGTCCATATGCACCAAGATGATATGATTCCTGTAAAAGTTCTCTATTCTTTACGGAAATATTAGTCATTTCATCAATTGAAGTAACTCTCTTTTCATAAATCCAAGATGCAATTTGCTTAGCTGTAAACTTGGGCATTTTCAAATCCGAAACAACTTGTTGTAGTTCGGTTAGTGTCATGCCTAATAATGGCTTTTTATCCATATAAAATGTCTTGTAAAATCGATATAACGTTATAATCCACACAAATGTAATGAATTTATAAAGATTCCCCTTATACTGATTCTTAATATAGCAAAAAAAGGTCAACCTATAAATAAGTTGACCTTTTAAAAATATTGGTTTTGTTTAGCTAGAAGAACTTGTATCTAACATCTACAATTTTTGCATTTTCTACAAGCGTTTGTGGAAGAGCTCTATTTACAATAAAGTTATATCCACGTTCGATTGATTGGGTTTCTTTAGCTAAGTCAAAAGTTTCTGCAGTATTACTTTTTTCATCAACAGATAACATATAAACACCAAAGTCTCCTTTAAGAGGTTTACTTAATACATTAGCTTGGGCACCTGCAGCAAAACCACTAACAACTTTTTCCTTTTCACCTACAATTGTTATAAAGGCTGGCTCACTAAATGTTACATATTTCACATCAGCGACTTGAGCATTATCAATTGATTTAGCTTCATCAATAGATTTCACAGTAGCTAATTGAGTGCTAACCAATTCTGCCTTCTTGTCAATAATAACTCTGTTACGAAGCATATCTTTCACTAAGTGAAGAGGTCTATATCCTTCTTTCACAACTTCTGTAAGGCTCACCACTAACAAATGATTATTATTAGAACCACATTCGTAAATATTCGATACCTGTCCAGCTTTAGCATCAAACACCCATCTTAAGGCATCTTTTGTAGATGAAATACCTGCAATACCATGACTTTGAGTATCAATTTCTCTTTCAAGAACTTGGTAACCTGCATTTTCAGCATTTTCGGTCATCAAGTCCATAGTAGGATTCTCTGCTACAAATTGGCTAAATGCATTATAGGCTACGTTTGCAGTTTCTTGACTAAATTCGATTGGACGTTTAACAACTGCAAGTTTGTGTTTTAATACATTATCTTTAGAAGATAAACATTGAACAATAAGCTTACCACCTTGTACATCAATAGCTTTTACTTCAAAATTCTTCATAGAAGCTAAGGTGTTATAAATTACAAATTCTAATTGATTAGAAATGGTTTGCTCAGTTAGGGTTTGTTTTTCATCGGATTGACCTTCTGAAGTTGCTATTTCTGCAAAATCTCCACCTTTAGAAAGGGCATTGACAATACTATCAGTTTTAGTAACCATAGCTTCTGGAGCTAAACCTGCAACTTGAAGTACTCTAAATTCATATGAGTTTGGAAGAGTTTTAGTATCTACAACTTTAAATGCATTAATAGTACCTTCGATAGAGTTAGTAATCGGACCAAAAACTTCACCTACTTGAACCTTGCTATCTTTGATATGAGCAACAATATCTTGTGGATATGCATCAAGACTTAGGAAAGTATCTAAATAAGGAATGTTAGAGTTGGAAATACTTACAATTGAAGCATAATCAGCTGTATTAGATTTCAACATTTCAACATACTCAGCAATTTCACTTTCAAGACTATCTACGTCTGCTTTACTAGGTGTAATTTCTACATCAATGAATTTTACACGTCTAGTTTCTTCTTTTTGAACAAACATTTCTTTGTTCGCATCGTATTCTTTACGTAAATCCTCTTCTGTAACATCAGAAGTATTAATACTTGAATATGGGAAAACCGCAGCAATTAAATTCGAATTAGAAACACGACCATTGAAAGCATCTTCTGCTTCAATCTTATTAGTAATCATAGCTGAAGACACTAGGGTAGTGTACTTATTAGCTAAAAGGTTTTGGATGATATTTTTCTCAGCAAAAACCCAGATAGAATGCATCATTCTAGCTTGATTCATTACATTAGGATCAAGACCTGGAGTTGAAGCCATAACAGCATATTGGTTAAGGAAGTCATAAAGTCTTTCCTTATCAAATCTACCTGTTTGTTCATTAACAAACATACCAAGCATACCCAAGATAGGATCATTACCCTCATCTAAAACAGATGCAACTTCTTCAGGAGTAACAGTAAGACCCACTTTACGTGCTTGTTCTTCCAATAGAACATTGTCTAAATAAGTATTCCAAACATTGTCTTTTATCTGATTCATTTGCTCATCAGAAAGAGAAGAAGTACGACCTAACATTTTCTGAATTTCTGAAAACTCATCAACCATTTTCTGGTATTCAGCAATTGATAATGAATTGCCATTAACTTCACCTACATCATGAGGTTGTCGAGGTTGGAATACTTTAAAAGCATCACCTGCTACAAACGCAAACAATGCTAAAGCGATCACACCAACCAATAAAGGTCCTTTTGATCTAATTTTTTGTAGTGTTGCCATTTTATTTATATAATTTTTATTTTTATTTAGTCTTTCTAGTAAGCCCACGAAGATACAAAAAAGCAAACATGTATCATTATATTCGTTAAAAATATTTCAGGAAAGGGTCTATTCTATTATATTTAAACGTACTAAGTCTATTTTATTAGTACTAACTTTTAATATTTTGAATTGATAATTTTCGATTGAAATTACCTCATGTAATTTAGGTAAACTTTGCAATTGATGAAGAATCAATCCACTAATTGTAATATAATCATCAGACTCTGGAAGATCTAAGTCATAAAGTTCATTTACTTTTTCAATTTCCAAACGTGCTGATAATACAAACTCCGAATCACTTATTTTTTTAGAAACATAAGAGGCCATATCATGTTCGTCCTCAATATCTCCAAAAATTTCTTCTACTAAATCCTCCAATGATACGATTCCTGAAATACCTCCAAATTCATCAACTACAATAGCAATTGTTTTCTTCAAAGTCATAAACAGTTTCATTAACTTATGTGCCGCCATTGTATCCGGTACAATTGGAATTTCTTGAATTCTTGATTGCCACTCTCCTTCAGCTTTAAACATTTCTGATGAATGAATGTAACCTACTACATGATCAATACTGCCTTTATAAATTATAATTTTTGAAAGTCCTGTTTCAATAAACGTATTCATTAGTTCATCACGAGTAGAATTATAATCCAGAGCTACAATTTCAGTACGAGGAACAATACAATCTCGAATTTTCACAGTAGAAAAATCCAAAGCATTTTGAAATATTTGGACTTCGTTTTCTATTTCATCCTTACTTTCAATATGCTCAATACCCGATTGGATAAAATAATCTAAATCCACTTTTGTAAAAGCCTTTGTTTCAACCTCTTTATTCACTTTAACCCCAAATAGTCGAAGTAAAACAGCAGATACTGATGAAGCAAAAACAGAGATTGGGTATAAGATAACATAGCAAAACAATAATGGAACAGCAAAAAACTTCAATGCCCCATTTGGATTTAATTTAAACAAATTTTTAGGTAGAAATTCTCCTATGAAAAGAATGACAAGGGTAGATAAAACTGTTTGAACAAGCATCTTCACAAATTGATTAGACACAATTGCATCTAAAAACAACTTATCTAACGCTACTGCCATCAAAATACCATAAATAACTAAAGCAATATTATTACCAACTAACATTGTTGATATAAAGTTATTGGGACGTCTAAAGAAAACAGACAATATCTTTGAAGATACGCCCTTGCCTTTCTCCATCTCAAATCTCAACTTATCAACAGAAACAAATGCAATCTCCATTCCTGAGAAGAATGCAGAAAATGCCATCGTTAGAAGTAGTAGTAAAAAATATTGCATTATTTAGGTTTATTTATCGGTATCATCAAGGTAGATAATCCCCGATGTTTTGCGTATATCGTAGTTTTCAAACTTTTGGTCAGATTCAAAACCATAACCAGATAAAAGTTGATCACCTTTTTTTATTGTTATAAATTCGTCTGAATAAACTTTTTCAGTTACTTGATTCCAGAAGAGAATTGAAGTAGTAAAGCGTTCGCCTTTCGCGTTTTCAATTTTGACATTACTACGCAACTCCCACAACTTATCTTTATCAAAATAATAAGCTGTGTCTGCATCAATATAAGCATCTACATTTAATAGACTATCAAACCGCTCTAAGTGAATTCCTTTTTCGAATGACCAAAAAGACGGTTTTTTCTTATCATATATTTCCCACTCTCCAGCAGTCATTTTATAACGAATCATACCCGAGTCTGAAACTAGCGTCTCGACACCCAATGATTTCATTCTAGGTAAATCAACTCTGTCAATCTGGTCAACTTCTACTTCAACTTTCACTTTATTCAACCGAGTTAAAGCTATAAAAACAAACATAACAATGACCATAATGGCCATTGTTATGAGTGATATTTTAAAATATTTTTTTTGTCCAGCTTTTGAGAGCTTAGAGAAAGAAAAATTTATCATACAAATTATTATCTAATTGTAGTAGCTTCTCCAATCCAACCACCTATTGTGATTTTATCTCCATTTTTATATCCAAGCATAAACAGATCTTGAGCCGATGGAGTATATTTCGAATATGTATTAATTAACTGGTTAGCTTCAGCTGCTACACTTGGATCAACAGAACGAGCCTTAACTAGTTTATCAATCACAAGGAAATAAGTACATTTATTCAAGACGTCTTCATCAGACCAGTTTGGATTACTAGCATATGCTCTTGCAATAATAAGGTAAGCATTACCATAAGATGCATCAAAACTTAAAGCTTTAAGAGCATAATTTCTAGCTTCACTGTAACGTTTAGAGCCTAACAAAATTGACGCCGAGATATAAGCTTTTTCAGCTTTTTTAGAATTATCAGTTTCTAAATTTAGCGCCTCATTGAAGAATTTAATAGCCTCGTTAATATCACCTTTTTTATAGGCTCTATAACCTACACCAATAGCAGCTTCAACTGTCGGTTCAATTTGATATGCGTAAAAAGAAGCTTGTTCATAAACCTCAGCATCTGTACATTTCAAATTTCTCATTACAGTCAATACTTGTTTCAGGTATTCAGCGTCGTCTTTATTAGTTTCTACTTTATCTGCATAAATATTTTGCAAAGACTCACAGTCTGCAGCACCACTATTAACAAACATTGCCGATAGGTTTTCTTTTGTTGTTTCGTAAGCAGCTTTTAAGTTTTTCTTCTTTGCAGCAGAAGCAGCCTCTTCACTTAATTCCGAAACCATTAAATAGTCATTAATAAATGATTCTTTAAAGTTATCATCAGCTTGATATTTTTGTAGAGATAAATCTACTGCATAGTGTAATACAGCAGGCAAAGATCTAGATTTTTCACCATCAATAGATGTTTTAAGCCAACCATAAGCTTGGTCTAAATCAATTTTTGGTGCATACGAAATGTAATCAATGGCCTTTTTCCCAAGAGCATCAGCTACAGATGACACCTTAACACCTTTAGCTAAAAACTTTGGTGTATTTTCAATTCTTTTATCATGCAAATCCATTAGCTCTTCAAAATACTTATTATATTCTTCAGAACCCTTCTGAGTCTCTGCTAAGAATGCTGTTAGGATTTTAAACCCATCAGAATAAGTATAGAAACGCAACAATGGACAATTTGCAATAACTTGCTTCCAAGGTCCGTAAGCATCTTTGTAATTACCAGCTTGAACTGCTTCATGCGAAATACTACTATTGGATAAACATTGTTCGTCTACCTCTTGAGCAGAAACTGTAGTTGCCCCTCCAATTAACAGTAGCAACACAGCAAATAGTTTAGTAATCTTCATCTTAGTACAATTATTTATTTTAAGTTTATTCAAGATATTAAATTTTCGGTTTAAAGAACCATCTTTCATTAAATATAAGTCCCAAATTAAGTCTTATTATAGATTCATTCAAGAAAGCACTACTACGACCATTAACACGAATAAATTGAGCAGAAACATTCAACTGAGATTTAGATTTAGGCAATGGCAGACCAAAACCTCCACTTACTCCAAACTCTCTCGAAGCACGTTGACCGTCAATTTTATAATAAGGATTTGTTACATGAGCACCAAATCGATACTTAATATTAGCAATATATTTACGACTAAAATAGTTCGGAGTATACTCAGCACCAATATTCAAACGAGCCAAATCACTCATTTTATCGGTTTCACCATGATATTTAGCCTTACTCCATTGTTGATAGAATATATCTGCAGAAACCATTAACTTGTGATTTAGTTCATATGCTGCACCAAACCCATAACTAGCAGCCATATCATAGCTTGATTTAGACTTATCGATATCTAATGATGTTTGAAAGTTGGTTACAGTGATATCGTTAGACAGTTTCAACTTAGGAGTATAAACAGCACCAAACGTAATGCTTTGTTTTTTTGTAATAGCATACTTATATTGTGCACCAAAGTCTATGTTAAAACCTTTCAGTGACACACTATTCATACGAGTAGTTACTTTTGGACCCGAACTCTCTTGCAAGTTTGGAAAGTAAGTGACTACATTTCTATTAAGCTTACCCCAGAAAAAGCCAGCATTAAGACCTACAGAGAAACCTTTAAACGGTTTAAAAGCAATCCCAGTATAAAATTTGTGCAATCCGCCATCACCAGATCTAGTGATTATATGATGGGTTTCTGGCATATCTCCATCTCGATCCATCTGATTAACTGAATAACCAATATTACTAATTGGTAAAACACCAGCACTCATTGACATCCATTTCTTCAAACGAAATTGAAGTGCAATGTATTCTAAACTAGAATTTTTAGAATTTAGCTTTTTACCTTGATCGTTGAAGTTTGTGTTTTGAAAACTGATTCCACCTTCAAAAAGGAATGTCAAAGAATCCATCGCCGTATAGGCTGCGGGATTTAAAGGGTTAATTTGAGAATTGTCGCGTAATGCAAACCCTACTCCACCCATCGCTTGACTTCGACCAAAGCCTTGATCTACCAACTGACCATATCCATAACGTGTATATGGAGAGTTTGTATTATTTTGAGCAACAATTACTCCTGAAATCAGAGTGAGCAATAGAGCATATACAATTCTTTTTATTTGTCCCATTTATTGTAGTTTAATATTCTGTTTAACCCTTTAATTACAAGAAACCTATCTGCAAAGATGCTATTTTTTAAATTCGAATCAAAAGAAAAATCATTTCCTCCAGTTAAAAAAACCAAAAGATCAGGATATTGCTCACTCATTTCGTTAACATAACCCAAAACTTCAAATTCTACACCTCGAATTACACCAGCCCGGATAGCCTCTTCGGTAGTTTGACCTAATTTCTTTATTTCTCCTTCTGGAGCAACTAAAGGAAGACGTGCAGTATACTCATGCAAAGCCTTTAACCTCATTCGAATGCCTGGAGAAATATTACCACCATAATACTGTCCTTTTGAATCAATGAAATCATAGGTCACGGCTGTACCTGCATCAACAACAAGGATATTATGATTTGGGTGCTCAAAATAAGCACCTACAATCCCTGCCACCCTATCATAACCTAATGTTTTAGGTGTCTTATATAGAATTTTGATGGGCAATGCCGTATCATGATTCAGCCAAAGCAAAGATAAACCCAAGCTGTTTAATCGTTCAATAGCCTCATCAGATAAGTCGATAACAGTGGCAACTATACCTCGAGTTAAAGCATATTTCTCACAAATTTTCTCAATACCTGCAAGCGTCTTGTTACAAAAGAACTGTTTATATACGATTGAATTATCGGATTTAAAAACTGCAACCTTTGCGACTGTATTTCCTATATCAATAATTAAATTCACTATTCCGTATTTAGGTTGACAAAGATAATCTAATTTAAAGAAACTATAGGGCTTATTTAAAAGATTATATCAATAGAAAATCAAAATAAACTCTATATTTGCTCATATATATAGGATTCTTTATGAAAAAAGTCAACATATTACTAATCATACTATTTTGCTTTAACACAATCAAAGCGAACGTAAATGTACCAAAAGAAACGAATCAAAACAACATTGAAATAAGCATTTTGACTTGTGGACCTGGTAAAGAGATTTACTCTTTATTCGGACATACAGCTATTCGAGTCCAAATTCTTGATCAACACTATGACAAAGTATTCAATTATGGCATGTTTAATTTTAATAGTGATCACTTCGTACTCCGTTTCGCACTAGGTCAAACAGATTATCAGCTAGCAGAGACTCCGTACGATTATTTCCTATATGAATACACTTATTTTAAAAGAGATGTTTGGGAACAAGTACTCAACTTATCTTACCAACAAAAGATTGATATAATAAAAGACCTAAGAGAAAATTTAAAACCCGAAAACATCTCTTATAGATATAACTTCTTCTATGACAACTGCTCAACACGCCCGTTAGATAAAATATCATCAAGAGCCAATAAGCTTCAGCTACCATCAAAACTTTATGACTATGACGTATCATACCGAGATATCATATATAAATATTCAGAAACAGATTTATGGGCACGCTTCGGCATGAACTTGTGCATAGGAAATCAAGCCGACAAACCACTAGATATAAAACAATTAAGCTTTGCTCCAATAGAATTGATGAATATATTGGATTCTACGTATACTGAAAACGGGAAATTGGCTCAACCAATTAAGTCGATACTTTCATTCTCAAACATCAAAGATGAAACGAAGCTACCGTCACCACTCGCAACATTTACAGCACTCTTTATTCTAATTACATTAATTTCCTATTGGGGATATATAAGAAAGAACACATTTTACATATTAGATTCGCTACTCTTTGCAATCTTTGGTATTGCTGGATCTATACTATTCTTTCTAGCTATTTTTTCGGAACACCCAACAGTATCATCAAACTTTCTACTGATTGTTTTTCACCCATTACATCTAATATGGGCACCAATTTTATGGGTTAAAGAGAAAAAAAGAAGTAAAATCCACTTTCACTATGTAAACCTTGTCATTTTAACACTTTTTATATTGTTTTATCCGCTAATTCCACAAAGAATTGAATTTGCGATATTACCTTTGACCCTATGTCTATGGATTCGTTCATTCACTTATATACTATTTCTAAAGAAAATAAATAAATGAGAGGCTTATTAACATCAATAATTACTGCTATTGCAATTACTAGCTTACAAGCTCAGCCCAACTCGGCTAAGCCTAAACTTGTTGTTGGCATTACTATTGATCAATTAAGCACAGAATTAATAGAAGCATATTGGGATTTGTATTCAAGCGACGGCTTTAAGAAACTTTGGAAAGAAGGCTTAGTCTATAAAAATACCGATTATTCACTTCACAGACTAGATCGTGCAAGTGCTATTTCAACAATAAACACAGGTACACAACCGTCCATGCACGGAATCGTAAGTAATAACTGGTTAGATCAATCTACCCTTCAGCCCGAAAGTTGTATTTTCGACAAAGACTATATGGGTAATTACACCAGTTTATACTCTTCTCCAAGCAAACTCCTTTGTTCTACTATTACTGATGAATTAAATCGAGAAACTATCGGTGGTGCTCAGGTATATTCTATTGCACCTTATGCTGATATGGCCATATTAATGGCTGGGCATTCTGCCAATGGAGTATTATGGTTTGATACAGAAAATGGAAAATGGGCTAGTTCCACCTATTATAGAGAATACCCACAATGGGTAGGATCATATAATGAACAACACTCGGTCGTATATAGGGAAGAAGACTTAGTCTGGACTCCTCAACTACCTATAGAAAAATACCATACAACAAATAAGCTTTTAAAAGCTCCGTTTAGACATAAACTTACGGCTCCCTTTGGTAACAGATATCATCGAGTAACAGAAAGTCCAATCATAAACTCTGAAATTCTTAAAATAACAGAAGAATTATTCAATAAAACCAGTATTGGAGAAGACCAAATTACAGATTATTTACAAATTGGTCTATATGCAGGAAACACTATTATCCCCAACAGTCTGGGTTCTATTGAAAATCAAGACACATATGTAAGAATTGATCAAAATATAGCCAAGCTATTAAAACTAATCGATCAAAAAGTCGGATTACATAATACGTTATTATATCTAACTTCAACTGGATATCGCAAAGAAGTTGATGAGGATAGCCAATATAATATTCCACAAGGAGAGTTTCACTTAAACAGAAGTACGGCACTTCTAAATCTATACTTAATGGCAAAGTATGGAGAAGGACAATTCATTAAATCATATGATAATTTACAAATTTACTTATCGCACGATTTAATTGAGAAAAAAAATTTAGACTTAGCTGCGATTCAAAAAGAAGCAGCTCTATTTTTACTTCAAATTAGTGGAGTACAAGATGTTTTTTATAGTACTGACTTCACTCTAGGAAGCCTAACTGCTGAAAAACAACGTGTAAAAAACTCATACTTTAAAGGACGCACAGGCGACTTAGTATTAAAACTACAAGCAGGCTGGAAATCTATTAACAGCAATAATAAAACAGAACAAATTGTTAGTTATGCAGCAATACAAGCACCAACTATATTTTTAGGTGGTGGATTTGAGGCACAAGTCATAAATACTCCAATTAAAGCTGAAGCAATTGCACCTACAATTGCTAAGACAATTCGCATCCGCGCTCCTAATGCGGCAAAAGAATCACCTATTAGATAAGCTAAACGCACACTGTCAATCTAATAGCACACAGATTATAAGACTAATATTCTTATTTATCGGCATTTTAATATAACTTTGCATTTGCGAAATGCAATCATCAATACGTAAAAACAAATATTCAAATATACATGGGACTAACTAGTATTTTAAGTAAGCTATTTGGTAATAAATCTGCTCGAGATATCAAGAAGATACAACCTTGGGTAGAAAAAATCAAAGCAGCTTATCCGGCTATTGAACAACTTAGCAATGACGCTCTTAGAGCCAAAACAATAGAGCTAAAGCAATTTATTAAAGACTCTGCCACAACAGAACGTGCAAAAGTTGAAGAACTAAAAGCGAAAGTAGAAGAGACTCCAATCGAGGATAGAGAGGTTATTTTTAACCAAATTGATAAAATCGAAAAGGACATATTAGAGAAATATGAAGAGGCTTTAAATACTGTTCTGCCAGATGCTTTCTCCATTGTTAAGGAAACTGCTAAAAGATTCACTCAAAACGAAGAGGTCACTGTCACAGCAACTCAATTTGATAAAGACTTAGCTGCTACTGGTAAATCTTTTGTTCGAATTGAAGGTGATAATGCAATCTATGCGAACCATTGGGAATCTGGTGGTAGTGATACAATCTGGGAAATGATTCACTATGATGTACAACTATTTGGTGGTGTTGTTCTTCATCAAGGTAAAATTGCTGAAATGGCAACAGGTGAAGGTAAAACTCTTGTAGCTACCCTACCTGTATTTTTGAATGCTTTAACTGGCAATGGTGTTCACGTAGTTACAGTGAACGATTATCTTGCTAAACGTGACTCGGAGTGGATGGGGCCATTATATATGTTCCACGGTTTATCTGTAGACTGTATTGATAAGCACCAACCAAACTCAGAACAACGTAGACAAGCTTACCAATCGGATATCACTTTTGGAACAAATAACGAATTTGGTTTTGACTACCTTCGTGACAATATGGCTAGAACTCCAGAAGAGCTAGTACAGCGTAAACATAATTACGCCATTGTCGATGAGGTTGACTCGGTTTTAATTGATGAAGCTAGAACTCCACTCATTATATCAGGACCAATACCAAAAGGCGACGAACAAATGTTCGATGAGTACAAACCACTCGTTGAAAGACTGGTTGACGCACAGAAAAAATTAGCTAACGCATATCTAGCAGAAGCTAAAAAACATATTGCATCTGAAGATGCTGCTGAAAAAGAAAAAGGATTTATTGCACTATTTAGATGTTATAAGTCAATGCCTAAGAGCAAACCACTTATCAAGTTCTTAAGTGAACCAGGTATGAAGACAGGTATGCTTCGTGTTGAAGAGATGTTCATGGAACAAAACAACAGAAGAATGCACGAAGCTACCGATCCTCTTTTCTTTGTAATTGATGAAAAAATCAACAGTGTAGACCTTACAGATAAAGGTATTGATTTGATTACGGGAGATTCTACAGATCCACATCTATTCGTACTTCCAGATATTGCAGGTCAATTATCAGCACTTGAAAACGAGACTCAACTTTCAAAAGAAGAAAAACTAGCTAAGAAAGACGATCTTTTCAATAATTTCGCTTTAAAATCTGAGAGAATTCACACAATTAACCAATTGCTTAAAGCATACACCATGTTCGAAAAAGACGATCAATATATCGTTGTTGATGACAAGGTTAAAATTGTAGATGAGCAATTAGGTCGTGTAATGGAAGGCAGAAGATATTCAGACGGACTTCATCAAGCCATTGAGGCTAAAGAAGGTGTTAAAATTGAAGCAGCAACTCAAACATTTGCGTCAATTACACTTCAGAACTATTTCCGTATGTACCACAAACTATCGGGTATGACGGGTACAGCAGAAACCGAAGCTGGTGAATTATGGGACATCTACAAACTTGACGTAGTTACAATTCCTACGAATAAACCAACTGCACGTATAGATATGAACGACCGTGTATATAAAACACAGCGTGAGAAATATGGTGCAGTTATTGAAGAGATTGAAAAACTAGTAGCAGAAGGACGTCCTGTTCTTGTTGGTACTACTGGTGTCGATATTTCAGAAATGCTAAGTAGAATGCTTTCAATTAGAAAAATTGAGCATAACGTATTGAATGCTAAACTTCATAAACAAGAAGCTGACATTGTCGCAAAAGCTGGCTTAAGAGGTACAGTTACAATTGCTACTAATATGGCTGGTCGTGGTACCGACATTAAGCTAAGCCAAGAAGTTAAAGATCTTGGTGGTCTAGCAATTATCGGTACAGAACGTCATGAATCACGTCGTGTCGACAGACAGCTTCGTGGTCGTGCCGGTCGTCAAGGGGATCCAGGATCATCAGTATTCTTCCTTTCACTAGAAGACCACTTGATGCGTATTTCTCTTCCAGAAAGAGTCATCAAAATTATGGATAAAATGGGCTTTGATGAGGGTGAGATGATTGAAAATAAAATCTTAACAAACTCAATCGAAAAAGCTCAGAAAAAAGTTGAAGAAAATCACTTTGGTTCACGTAAATACCTTCTTGAGTATGACGACGTTATGAACAAACAAAGAAGTGCTATCTATACAAAACGTCGCCACGCACTAATGGGCGAACGTATTGGTATGGACATCATCAACATGATTTGGGAAAGATGTAATAGAGTTATCGAAAATTACAAATTGGATTACCAATCTTGCGAAATGGAGATTATTCGCTTATTTGCTATGGAAACACCATTTAGCAAAGAAGAACTACAAAGCAAGAGTGTTGACGAACTAGCCGAAATGACTTTCCAAGCTGCAATTAAACACTATAAAGAGAAAACAGAAAGATTAGCTACAGTAGCCTACCCTGTTATCAAACAAGTGTATGAAAACCATGGCAGCATGTACGAAAACATTTTAATTCCTGTAACTGATGGCAAAAGAATGTATAATATTTCTTGTAGCCTAGAAGAAGCATACAAGACAGAATGTAAGGCTGTAGTTAAGAGCTTTGAAAAATCTATTATCCTCCACTTTATTGATGAAGCATGGATGGAGAATTTAAGAGAACTAGACGACTTGAAACATGCAGTACGTAATGCTAGTTATGAACAGAAGGATCCATTATTGATGTATAAACTTCAATCTGCTAAATTGTTTGACACAATGGTTGATAAAATTAACACCAATACAACATCTGTATTAATGAGGGGACAAATCCCATTGCAAGACCCGGAACAAGTACAAGAAGCTGCTCCAGAGGCACCTAGAAAACAAAACTACCAAGAGCAAAAGCAAGAAGTCAATTCTCCTAGCTCCACACAACAAGCAGCAAGTGCTGCTGCACAAAATGACACTCGCGAACAACCAAAAGCAGAGCCATATGTTGCTCCTAAAAAAATTGGTAGAAACGATCAATGTCCTTGTGGAAGTGGTAAAAAGTTTAAAAATTGCCATGGGCAAAATGCTTAACCCTCTCCAGTAGTATACTGAAAGAATAAATACAAAGGAGCAATAAGAAATATCTTATTGCTCCTTTTTTAATAATAGCTAAAATTTACACTATATTTAGGGAAACTTTTATAATAACAGAATCGCTTGCGTTATGAGATTTAACACTCTTCTAAAAATAAGTACACTATTCTTAGTTCTACTATTTACCTCGGCATGTAGCACTAGTAAAACCGTTTATTACGAAAGGCTATCCCCATCACTACAGCCTCACAATATTAAAATTTCCAGCTTAGCTATAGGCATAAACGCTACTATAGAAACAGAGGAAAATACACATAACAGACTAAACATTGACGCACAAGATATCATTAGTGCTGTAGTCTACGAGTTATCTAACACTGCCGTTATGAAGAAGGTTGTTGTTATTGACCCTACTCGTTTTATTAATATCAAAAAGAATCGCATCATTAGTCAAGATAGCCTACAAAGCTTGGCAAAACACCTAGATGCAGAATCCATGTTTATTATTCATCAATTGAAACTGGGGAATAAAGGTGAGTTAGCAATCAGTGATCTAGGCGAAGAACTTTTAACCATACACATTGAAGGAGAATTAATGCAGATGAAAAATATTTCAAACAAAATTCAAATTAATATGGATGAAATATTATTAATACCTGAACTCCGCTACATGTCACAATCCGAATTAAAACAGACACACGACTATATTCTATTTGAAATTGGAAGAAAAATTGCAGCTAAAATAAGCCCTAACTGGCAGCAAATAGGTAGAATAATATACCAAAATAAAGATCTAAAACCTGGCAATAAACACTTTGACAACATGGAAATTGAAGAAGCCAGAAAGGCATGGAGTAAGGTCTATGATACATCTTCAAGTGAGGAAATTAAAGCCAAAGCAGCTTTAAATATGACTTATACTTACGAAGTAGAGGATAACATTGAAGAAGGTGTTAAGTGGGCTGAGAAAGCTTTAACAAGTGCAATTATTGCAGAAAAAATCCAACGTAACCAAGATGGACTACTCTTAATTGATGAAAATAAGGAACTAAGCTTCTTCAGTTACGTTTATATCGTCGGTCTACAGAAGAGACAAGAAGAACTCATTCTACTTAGTAAACAATTGAATAATGATTTATAACATAATTTTTGTTGTTATAAACTAAAGAATTGTTAGTTACTTTTCATAACTTTGGAATAAAATAAATAAGTTTATTATGCACTTATCAGCTACATCAATAGAATCAATAAATAAGTTGATTAAAGAGACTGTAAAAAACATCGAAAGAAATTTAGATGAGTCCCTAGTTACCGATATCTATTTATATCCAAATCCTAAAACTGGAGTTATCTCGGCTATGGACGATGAGGATAATATTTTATCAAGCGTTGATATCGAGGAGTGGAGTGAATCGGCAGATGATGATGAGTTTTATGAAAAAGCTAGCAAAGATTTAAGTGAGTTACTTACTGCTGCTAATGAAGATAAACGTTTTGAGAATCTTAGAATCATTAAGCCCTACTCATTTATACTAGTTGATGAAGATGGAGAAGTTGTAAAAGACTTATTACTAGTTGATGATGATTTATTGATTGTCAATGATGAATTACTACGGGGCTTAGACCAAGAATTAGACGATTTCTTAGCACACTTATTAGAAGACTAAGATTATAAAATATCGAAAAGGGTATGTAAGAAATTACATACCCTTTTTTTATGTTACTAAAAAAGGGAAGCTTTAGAGCTTCCCTTTATAATTTCATATAATAATTGGGACTAGATGAATTACATCATACCACCCATACCTCCCATAGCACCGCCACCCATCGGCATTGAACCGATAGAATCATCTTTCTTATCAACAATAACACATTCTGTTGTCAAGAACATACCAGCAATAGAAGCCGCATTTTCTAAGGCAACACGAGTTACTTTAGCAGGATCTACAACTCCAGCAGCTAGTAGGTTTTCATATCTATCGTAGCGAGCATTATAACCAAAGTCATCTTTTGACTCGCGTACTTTTTGAACAACTACAGCACCTTCTTTACCAGCATTCGCTACTATTTGACGTAATGGCTCTTCAATCGAGCGCATAATTATTGCAATACCTGTTTCTTCATCAGCATTATCACCTTTCAATTCGCTCAAAGACTCAATAGCTCTAATGTAAGCAACACCACCACCTGGTACAATACCTTCTTCAATAGCAGCTCTTGTTGCACATAATGCATCATCAACACGATCTTTCTTCTCTTTCATTTCTACTTCTGATGCAGCACCAACATAAAGTACAGCAACACCACCAGAAAGCTTAGCTAAACGCTCTTGAAGTTTTTCACGATCATAGTCAGATGTTGTAGTCGACATATGAGATTTTATTTGCTCACAACGCTCTTTTATCAAATTAGAATCACCAGCACCACTTACAATAGTAGTATTATCTTTACTAATTGATACACGTTCAGCAGTACCCAACATTTCTAAAGTAGCTTGTTCTAGTTTGATACCTTTTTCTTCGCTAACAACTAAGCCACCTGTAAGAATTGCAATATCTTCCAACATTTCTTTACGTCTATCACCAAATCCTGGAGCTTTTACAGCACAGATTTTTAATTGTGAACGTAAACGATTAACTACCAATGTTGTTAGAGCTTCGCTATCTACATCTTCAGCAATAACCAATAAAGGGCGTCCAGATTGAGCTGCAGGTTCTAGAATAGGTAAAAACTCTTTTAAATTAGAGATCTTTTTATCGTAAATTAGAATGTATGGATTATCCATTTCGCATTCCATTTTTTCTGTATTTGTCACAAAATATGGAGAAAGGTATCCACGATCAAATTGCATTCCTTCAACAATACCAATTGAAGTTTCTGTTCCCTTAGCTTCTTCAATAGTTATTACACCATCCTTAGAAACCTTACGAACAGCATCAGCAATTAATTTACCAATAACTTCGTCATTATTAGCTGATACTGTAGCAACTTGTTCTACGCTATCATAATTGTCATCAACTTGTTTAGCTTGCTTTTTAATTGATTCAACAACTTTAGCAACAGCTTTATCGATACCACGTTTCAAATCCATTGGATTTGCACCAGCCGTAACATTTTTAACACCCTCAGCAACGATTGCTTGTGCCAATACCGTAGCGGTAGTTGTGCCATCACCAGCGTCATCGCCAGTCTTTGAAGCTACCTCCTTTACAAGTTGAGCACCTGTGTTTTGGTATGGATCTTCAAGTTCAATTTCCTTAGCAACAGTTACACCATCTTTAGTAATGTGGGGAGCACCAAATTTCTTTTCGATAATCACATTACGACCTTTTGGTCCAAGAGTTACTTTAACTGCATTTGCTAGCGCATCAACTCCTTCTTTAAGTTGATTACGAGCATCAATATTGAATAAAATTTCTTTTGCCATGATATTTGTTCTTTTTATTACAAATTAAAAATTGATATTATCCTAATATAGCAAGGACATCACTTTGACGCATAATTAAATACTCTTTACCGTCTAATTCAACAGACGTACCAGCGTATTTACCGTACAAAACAGTATCACCTGTTTTTAGCACCATTTCTTCGTCTTTAGTACCTGTACCAACAGCCACTACTTCACCTTCTAGAGGTTTTTCTTTCGCTGTATCAGGTATGATAATACCACCAATTGTTTTTTCTTTTGCAGGTGAAGGAAGAATTACAACACGATCTGCCAATGGTTTTAAATTCATAATTATAAAGTTTATTATTGTTATATTTAAATTCTATGTTACTCACTTAGTTTAATACTAAAAGTATGCCATAAACTGAACTACGTTGAAATGTCAGTTTTTCTGTCAAAATGGCGCAATAAAAAAGGGTAGCTACAATTGTAACTACCCCCAAATATAGGTATTTAATATGCTATGCTAGAATTTTAATGACTTCATCAAACGAAATCATTTGTTGGTCACCAGTTTCCATATTTTTAAGTGTCACTTTGTTTTCATTAATTTCAGTGTCACCTACCATTATAACGTATTCAATATTTTTATTATTCGCATAGGTCATCTGTTTCTTCATTTTGGCTTCCTCTGGATATATTTCTGCTCTGATACCAGCTTTTCGTGCTGCTGATAATAGTTTTAAGCAATACTTTGATTCATTTTCTCCAAAGTTTATGAATAACAATTGAGTGCTTAACAAACTATCTTTTGGGTATAATTCAAGCTGATTAAGCACATCAAAAATACGATCTGCACCAAAAGAAATACCTACTCCCGATACGTCTTTAAGACCAAATACGCCTGTTAAGTTATCATAACGACCACCACCGGTAATACTGCCTATTTCTACATCTAAAGCTTTCACTTCAAAAATAGCACCTGTGTAATAGTCAAGACCTCTAGCCAAGGTTAAATCTAACTCTAGGTCGTTTTTAATATCTAGATCTTGCAAAGTTGTAAGAATATATTCACTTTCTTGAATACCCAACATCCCAATTTCACTACTTGCCAATACTTCTTTCAACGTATTTAGCTTATCAAAATTAGACCCCTCTAGTTTAATAATTGGCTGAAGTTTATTAATTGCCTCATCAGAAATTCCTTTTGAAGCCAATTCTAAATTTACATTATCTAAACCAATCTTATCTAACTTATCAATAGCAACTGTAATATCTACTATTTTATCGGCTTCACCAATTACTTCAGCAATACCCGATAAAATTTTACGGTTGTTCAATTTAATTGAAACACGAACACCGAATTTAGTAAACACCGTGTCCATAATTTCAACCAGCTCAACTTCATTCAATAAAGAATCGCTTCCTACGACATCGCCATCACATTGGAAAAACTCACGATATCTTCCTTTTTGAGGCCTATCAGCTCTCCAAACAGGTTGAATTTGGAAACGTTTAAATGGGAAATTTATTTCATTTCTATGCATTACAACATAGCGTGCAAAAGGAACTGTTAAATCATAGCGCAATCCTTTTTCACAAAACTTACTTGCCAGTTTCTGAGCATCTCTTGTCAATAACTCTTCATCAGAAATCTTAGAAAAGTAATCGCCTGAGTTTTGTATTTTAAATAATAGTTTATCTCCTTCATCACCATATTTACCCATCAAGGTAGATAGGTTTTCCATTGCAGGAGTCTCTATCTGTTCATAGCCATATAGATGATATACGTTGCGAATTGTATCAAAGATATAATTACGTTTCGCCATCTCAATAGGCGAGAAATCTCTAGTCCCTTTTGGTATACCTGGTTTTGCTGCCATAATTCTTTTTTATTTTTAGAACTACAAATTTAATCGAAATAATTGATAAAAGCACATTTAATAAGATTCCAATTAAAATAGAATCAAAAACAAAATGTCAAAATCATTAAATAGAAAAAGAGGGAATACATTATATTCCCCCTCCTCATATCTATAGTAATTATTATTTCTTAATCTCTTCTACCTACGAAAATCATAATATAGTAAATCAATGTAGCTAATGAACCCAAAGCTGCAACTACATAAGTGTAGGCTGCCGATTTTAAAGCACTAGTAGCATAGTCTTGTGTATGATTATCAGTAATACCGGCGCCTCTTAACCAAACTAGAGCTCTTTTACTAGCATCAATCTCAACAGGCAAGGTAATGAAGCTAAACAGTGTAGTAAAACCAAACAATGCAATACCTAAGCCCAAAATAGCAGGAAACATCTCAATGGTTAAAACCCCAACTAATAATACCCACATTACCCAATTTGAAGAGAATGCAACCACTGGCACCAATTTACTTCTTAGCGTTAACGGCGCATAAGCTTTAGCGTGTTGAACAGCATGTCCACATTCGTGTGCTGCAACAGCAGCAGCCATCACACTGTCACTTTGATAAACACCATCACTCAAGTTAACGGTTTTATCCATAGGATTATAATGATCTGTCAAACGTCCAGGAGTACAAATTACTTGAACATCATTGATTCCATTATCTTTTAGCATTTGTCGAGCTACATCTGCTCCAGTCATTCCATGACTGAGCGTTATTTTAGAATATTTCTCAAATTTTCTTTTCAAATTATATTGAACTACCCAGCTAAGAATTGCGATTCCAATAAAGGTAATCCAAAAAAAGATTTGTGGATTTTGCATACTAAATATTTTAATGTTTATAACTAATCACTAACAAATACTGTGCCCCAATTAAATAACTACATTATATGTCATAATTATATGCCAATAGAGTCATACTAAAAAAATGGTCACATTAAATTTTATGGGATAAAAATAGTGCTTTATATTAAGATTGCAAGAAATAAAGAGTAGTAGATTCACTTAAATATAGCTAGTTAACTTAATTTATAGGCCAAGGAATTGTTATTCATTAATTCAGATAATAAAATAGGGGTTGTTAGAATCATCCAACAACCCCTATAACAATTTATATTATATCAACTATCTTTCAATTGTTTGATCTCTATCAGGACCAACAGAAACAATTGAAATAGGTACTTCAAGCTCTCTTTCTAAAAAGTCAACATAAGCATTAAACTCTTCAGGAAACTCATCTTCCGATGTCATTTTTGTCATATCAGTCTTCCATCCTGGAATTTCAACATAGACAGGTTTCACGCCTTCAGTAATATCATAAGGCATGTAATCAAATTCTTGACCATTTATTTCGTAGGCAACGCAAGCTTTAATAGACTCAAATGAATCTAGAACATCACTTTTCATCATGATTAGTTTAGTCACTCCATTCACCATTACAGCATATTTAAGTGCTACTAAATCAATCCAACCACAACGACGTTTACGACCTGTTACAGCTCCGAATTCGCCACCAATCTGACCAATTTTATCACCTACTTCGTCAAATAGTTCAGTTGGGAAAGGTCCTTCACCTACACGAGTACAATATGCTTTGAAGATACCAAAGACTTCACCAATGCGATTAGGAGCAATGCCCAAACCTGTACATGCACCAGCACAAACCGTATTCGATGAAGTTACAAAAGGGTAAGAACCAAAGTCAATATCCAACATCGTACCTTGAGCACCTTCACAAAGCACACTTTTTTCGTCTTTCAGATAATTATTGATTTCGTTCTCGCTATCAATAAAAGTAAATTCTTTTAAATATTCAATAGCAACAAACCAATCTTTCTCCAATTGAGATAGGTCGTACGAGAAGTCTAAACCTTTAAGAATTGTCTCATGTTTATGCTTCAACGTATCGTATTTATATTGAAAGTTATGATCAATATCACCCACACGTAACCCGTTACGACTGACTTTATCCGTATATGTTGGTCCAATCCCTTTACCTGTAGTTCCAACCTTTGCGTCTCCTTTTGCAGCTTCGTAAGCAGCATCTAAAATTCGATGTGTTGGTAAAATAAGATGCGTCTTCTTAGAAATATGAAGTCTATCTTTTAAATTGTGTCCAGCAGCTTCTAAATCTTTAGCTTCTGCCATAAATAAAGCTGGATCTAAGACAACACCATTCCCGATAATATTAACCTTGTCACCTTGGAAAATACCGGAAGGAATAGAGCGTAATACATACTTTTTACCTTCAAACTTCAATGTATGACCTGCATTAGGACCACCTTGAAAGCGTGCTACAACGTCGTACTTAGGAGTAAGAACATCTACGATCTTACCTTTACCTTCATCTCCCCATTGTAACCCTAGTAATACATCTACTTTCATTTTCTTTTAATGTTGTTTATTGTTGTGACTCTGTGCCTTGCTAGCACAATCTTTACATACACCATATAAATAGAGAGAGTAGTGAGTCAAATTAAAATCATCTTGCTTGGTGTCCTCAATAGCCACTTGCAATTTATCGCTTTTAAATTCGGTTATTTTACCACACTCCGTGCAAATTTGGTGGTGATGCGTCTCTCTATTGTAACTTCGCTCGTATTGTGAAGTATTGCCAAACTGATGTTTGATGATTAAACGAGCATCTAATAATAAGATTATTGTATTGTACAATGTGGCACGACTCACACTGTATTTATGCTCTTTATGCATTAAGCCATAGAGCATATCAATATCAAAATGCCCATCTATCGAGTATATGGTGTCAAGTATAGCATAGCGTTCAGGCGTTTTACGGTGTTTATTTACATTCAAATATTCCGTAAATATCTGTCTAACTACATCCTTAATATTTTGTTTATCCATATCCATATAGGCAATGTTCCTTACACAAAGGTAAGTATTTTCACTAGTAAAATAAAGAAATTCATCTTTTATAGATAGCTTGCTTCTTCTGAAACTGCACAGAAGAATGTCTTTCCAAATTCATTATTAGAATCTTCCAATGGCTCTAATGATGCCAGAATCAAATTCTTTGAATCTTCACCTTGCTCCATAAAGCTGATCGCCGCTAACTTAGCAGCATGTCTCAATTGAAAATTGTCCGATTGAGCAGCTACAGCCAATTGGTTTGCAAACTCTTCGGCAGCTCTTCCATTCATTTCAACTCCCCTTGGTAAAATTCTAGAAATAGTTAAGTAACCTATAGTTTGAATTAGTGGTTGCTCATTGGCAATCCATACAAAAGACATATTAGGAGCATAAGGCATGTGCTGTAAAAGATTCATGCAAAGCATTTGTGCAATCTCAACATTAGGAGTCTGTTGCACCCAGATAGCTGCAGTTTCCATGTCAAATTTATCTTTAGGATAAAGCATGGTAGCCAATATTTTACACTCTCTAATATTCTCAATCCACAACGATTCTGCAAGAGCAATATCTGGCTCATATTGAATCGCTATCTCTTTTATTCGTGGCATCTCAATACCAAAATTCAGTTTATACTCATCTAAACCTTTTTGGCGCATACTATGAGACACAGCCCCATTCATAAATGAACGGAACTGTGCCTTTATATTTTTAATTAATTCTGAAGTATTATTCATTATCTAAAATTAGTTATTCACTGATGGTAAAAATGAATAATCAGTTGAGTAACGTAACATTTGGTCTGCATAACCTTCAGTATAAGATACTACAACATCAGTAATTTCTCCTTTATCATTTGTTTTAGCTGTGTAAACTGGGTTTACAAAACCTTTATAAGGTGCTAAATTTAGAGCCTCAAAACGAGTCAAGATTTCTTCATGAAGTTTTGGGTCAACTTGAACTGCATATTGTTCTACAATATTTTTTGCTCCTTCAAAATCTCCAGTAGAACGAATACGTTGAATCTCTGCAAGTAAATCACCAAACAAAGTTCTTAGTTTGTTGTAATCATTAACAACTACATAAGTCTTGCCATTATCTTTCTTGACTAGTTCAACAACATTATCAGCTTTACCCTTTTCGAAAACCCATTTTGCAATCAGTTGACGATTTCTCATGTGAGCTTCTTCTACAATATTACCCAATTCGATACGATTCAATTGAGTCATCAAACCATTCATCAAATAACTATAATATGCAGCTTTGAAAGCATCATCATTAGGTAATAAGCCTAACTCAACTAACTTATGATCTCCTAAATAATATAGACCAAACAAGTCAGCACGTGCTTCTTCAATCGTCGAACCATAAGCTTCTAAAGCATCTTCTCTGCCAGGCATAACTATACCCGACGCATGGCCCAAACACTCATGCAAATCAGTATGTAACTCATCAGTATAGTCAGCATACTTATCAATCAAATCAAGTTCTACTTTTGAATAAACAAACTCTTCATTCAAGCCATTACCGTGAGATGCTTTGTTATAGGCATCAGTAATATTACCAATTGTAACAGATTTTGAGCCGTGCTCACTTCTAATCCAGTTTGCATTTGGTAAGTTAATTCCAATAGCAGTTGCAGGATATAAATCACCCGCAAGGATTGCAGCAGTAATAACTTTTGCAGATACACCCTTTACGTTTTTCTTCTTGAATTTATCTTCAGCAGGAGAATTGTCTTCAAACCACTGTGCATTTGAGCTAATGATATCTGTACGTTTTGTAGCCTCAAAATCTTTGAAGTTCACCAATGATTCCCAACTAGATTTCATGCCTAGAGGATCACCATACGATTCTGTAAATCCGTTTACAAAATCAACAGTCGAGTCTAAATCTTTAACCCATTGAATACAGTATTCATTGAAGTCTCTTAAATTACCAGTCTCATAGAAAGTAATTAACTTAGTAATTACACCTCTTTGAGTATCATTTTCAGCAACTTTAGAAGCTTCGTTTAACCAAAATACAATTGGCGTAAGTGCTTCAGAATACAAACCTCCAATTTTCCAGACCTTCTCCTTAACCACCCCATTCTCTTTAACCAAGCGGCTATTCATTCCATAAGGTATTGGAGCGTTGTCGTTAGGGTCTCTCATTTTATTATAGAAATCCTTTGCTTCCTGACCAGTAACACCATCATAATAGTTTGCAGCCGAAGTTACAACCAAATCATCGCCAGCTGCTTGGTTGACACGTTTAGGCATTACAGTAGGGTCAAACATGACAGGAGCAATAATTCCATAAAAATCATCAATAGACTGACCTTCAACTAAAGGTAATTTTGCTTCCGCTCTACCCAATGCTTCCTTAAAATAAGTTTTTGAAAACTCTGGTTGGAATTTTTCCATTCCGTAATGATGATGAATACCATTAGCAAACCAAACACGCTTAAGATAAACCTCTAGTTTTTTAAACTCATCTGATTCTTTATTTTCATTAGGATTCGTATAAATAGCTTCCAAAGCTCTACGAATTCTCAAATTATATTTTCCATTTTGATCGAACAAGATATCTCTACCCGATAATGCGGCTTGTGTCAAGTAATAAACAAGCTGTTTTTGTTGAAGAGGCAATTCTTCAAAACCAGGCACATCGTACCTCAATATCTGTAAATCGGCAAATTTTTCCACTTTATAATCTTTTATATGTTCATCCACATTAGTAGATGTTTTGGAACTGGTACATGCAGCCAATCCAACTGCTGCAATAGCTATTAATGTGCACTTTTTCATATTAATATTTTTTGTTTACTTCCATAAAAATAAGAAGAATTAATTGCATGTAGAAATATCACACATTTAATTCTTCTTAATGATCTATTTTTCCGATTTATTCGTTTCCTTCTTACATTTTAAATAAAAAATGCCCTATTTGTTTTTCTTGGTGATAATGATTGGATTGAAAGGTGAAACCTCTTTTTTACGAGTTGGGGTAGGATTATTTTCATCATCAATTTCAACTAAATTCACTTTCCCCTTCCTAATAATAACAATCGGATTTGCATTATCATTTTCATTTAATGAAAATAAATGGTCGTCATTAACATCATCTAAAATCATATCTGACTGATAATTTCTTCCTTTCTTAACAATAACAATGGGGCTATTCGAAGGAGCGACATTAGGCTGTAATGAAGTATCAACTTCGCCTGACACATTATCCGCAACTTCGACAAAATGCCTGTCACGGTAAATCTTTGGAGTTTCTTTGACAAATTTCATGAATGCCATGTAAAAACATTGTCTAGTAGTGTAACCTACATATTCTCCAATTTCTTCAATTCTTAAAAAGTTAAACCTTGGATTACGTAATAATATCATTGCATCTTGTATGCGATAATAGTTTATTAGTTCCGAATAATTAACCCCAAACTTCATCTTTACAACTGCTGATATATAACGAGTATTAGTTCCTAATTCACTCGCCAACATCTTAGCTGAAAATTCCGAATCCAGGTAACGTTGCTCAATGACAATTGTTTTGTAAATTAAGTTGAACAACTTATCCATCGTATCAGGGCTAATCTTACCTGCATACTTATTGTTTGTTGTAACATTAAGCAAATTGTGTACACGAGCAGTAGTTTTTTTGTTAGTAGTTGAATCAGTCATATCAATACAGATTAGGTTGTTTTTGACTAGTAACTGCTGCACACCTATATGTTTCTTCTTTTATTACAACACAAGAACTATCCTTTTGTATCTCAAATATTTACAATTTGTTTAATCTTTAACATTCCTTTAAAATTAGAAATACTTGACAATACATTTCCCACACTAGAAATTTCGAATTGAAAAGCGTAACTTTGTCATCTATTAATATAATTAGAACATGTTACATACACTAAATACGGTTTTTGGCTATAAAAGCTTTAGACCCCTTCAAGAAGACATAATTAAAACCATACTAAACAAGAAAAGTTGTTTGGTACTAATGCCCACTGGAGGAGGGAAATCTATTTGCTATCAGTTACCAGCACTATTAATGCCAGGAATAGCAATCGTAGTATCTCCATTAATTTCATTGATGAAGGATCAAGTTGAAGCTTTAAAATCGAATGGTGTTAAAGTAGCAGCACTCAACAGCAGCAACACTGAAACTGAGAATGAATTAATTAGACAACAGTGTAGACGAGGACAATTAAAATTACTCTATATATCTCCTGAAAAATTACTTTCAGAGCTCGACTATCTTTTAAAAGAAATTGACATTTCGCTTTTTGCAATTGATGAAGCTCACTGTATTTCTCAATGGGGGCACGACTTTAGACCCGAATACACACAATTAGGGATATTGAGGCAATACTTCCCTTCGATTCCCATTATTGCTTTAACTGCGACTGCTGATAAAATAACACGACAGGATATATTAACACAATTAAAACTGGATGAAAAGAATATTTTTATTTCATCATTCGATAGACCGAACCTTAGCTTGGAGGTCGAAATAGGATATCAGCAAAAAGACAAACATCGATATATCTTAGATTTCATCAATAATAGACCAGATGAAGCTGGTATTATCTATTGTATGAGCCGAAAAAAAACAGAAACAATAGCTTCCTATCTTGAAAAACAAGGAATTTCTACAGCTGTTTATCATGCAGGTCTACCCAATTCCGAACGTGAAAATGCTCAAGATGACTTTATCAATGACAGAGTACAAGTTGTTTGTGCCACAATAGCTTTTGGGATGGGGATTGATAAATCAAATGTCAGATGGGTAATACATTATAACTTACCTAAAAGTATTGAAAGCTATTATCAAGAGATTGGTAGAGCCGGAAGAGATGGCATTTCTAGTGATACTGTTTTATTCTACAATGTAGGCGATATCATTTTACTCTCTAAGTTTGCAAACGATAGCAAGCAACAAGATATTAATCTTGATAAACTAAATCGAATGCAACAATATGCAGAATCACATATATGCCGTAGAAGAATACTACTTAGCTATTTTGGTGAAGAAAGTAAACACGATTGTAACAACTGTGATGTCTGCAAAAATCCTCCAAAACGATTTGATGGCACAATTGTAATTCAAAAGGCATTAAGTGCAATTTATAGAACAAACCAAACAGTAAGTAGCAGAATGCTTATAGACATTCTAAGGGGCTCACTGAACGCCGAACTCACTTCACAAGGATATGATAAAATAAAGACTTTTGGAGCCGGAAGAGACCTTAGCATCAGGGAATGGAACATCTATTTACTACAGATGTACCAACTTGGTTTATTTGAAATCGAATACAACAATCACAATAGGTTAGTAATTACAGAAGCTGGAAATAGAATTCTATTTGGACAAGAAAAAGCAGATCTAGTTACAATTGTTGAGAATAAAGATGAATTCAAAACTAAGGAAAAACGAAAATTAAAAGTAGTAGATACAGAGAACGAAGATTTAGATCTTTTCGAGTATCTAAGGGTATTAAGAAAAGAATTAGCTAATAAAGAAGGAGTTCCTGCATATATTATTTTATCTGATAAAGTACTACACTTATTGGCAGCATCACAACCAACAACACTAGAAGCATTTGGTGCTATAAGTGGTATCGGTGAATATAAAAGAGATCGATATGGTAAACTTTTTATAGCCAGAATAAAGAAACACATCAAAGAGTCTTAATAATCAAACCATTACATATATATTACATTATTTAACTTAAATAACTGCTGATATATTTGGTGTGGGAGTACAAAACCTCTATATTTGCACTCACAATATCGCGGGATGGAGCAGTTGGTAGCTCGTTGGGCTCATAACCCAAAGGTCGTCTGTTCGAGTCAGGCTCCCGCAACTATAAGGAATCATACATTGTATGGTTCCTTTTTTTTATATATTAAAATTCCATAGATAATTGGCAACTCAAAACAAGACAATAGTTTTAGAGTGGTCAGATTCTACATCTATTCATACGATCAAAATCTTCCAATTGCAGAAGTATAGGTACAATCACTACAAAAAACCTTTTTATTATACATTTTAATTATTTAGAACTTACAATATTAAAAATAGAAAGTCCAATTTTCAGACATTATTACCCCATTGTTCTTTATTACTGATTAGTTGATAACCAAAAGTATATCAAACCATAATATGTAATTGATACCTATTAAAGGAAATTTAACAAAAAACGGAATATTAAGTATATATCCTACATTAGCCATTGATTATCAATTAAATAATAAGAATAATATTTATTATAACTAGGTAAATACTTGTCACTATCTAAAGGAATAGTTATTTACTATATAAATAGTAGACCAGCTACTGCAGAAGATGTTAATCAATTAGATATTACACAATCAAAACCATAGAAATAAATAATCATGCTTGTGCTAGGTATGGAGAAGATGTAGGCACTATTATTATAATACACACAACAAATCTGCTAAATGGTTTCTCTGTGCAACTCCGTACAGTAGCAGACTATGGGCGAAAATTCTCATCTTTATCAAATTACAAGCAACTTATAAATATAAAAAAACAGGCTTTACAACAGGCTTTGACTATAATAATCGTAAACTAAATAATTACCAAAATTATGAATATGAGTAGTTGTCAGATATCGTAAAATGGGAAATATACTCTGACATTGAAGATAAGTTAAATCAAATAATAGGCCAAATATACTCTGCTGGATTAGATTATGATATTACTCCAGGACACCTACTTCGTGTAGGTTTTAGGCATCAATACGATGATAATCCAATAGTTCTCGAGTATCCTCAAGGTTGTAGATGATGTTAAGTCCAATGTAGAAGCACTTGAGTCCACCTGTGATGCAACGAACCGAAAAACCATATCAATCTTTTTTACGAAGGTAAATTAGGGAATAGATGGCTATAGGAGCTTGCTTCAGATTATTTCTCCTCAAAAAACAAGAACGATCAAATTATGTACGAACCCACTAGGGAATCGAAACTAATGAATGATAGAAGTAATAGACTTATCGGTATCTTTCCAAAGGTGCGATATAGTATCAATAATCACCAACATATTCTATTTGGAGTTGATTGGACTAAATCGGAAATAGAACGAAATACGACAGCGAGTGTTTCAGATATAAACAATAATGATCAGAAAATAGTAGAGGAAAAGAGAGCTGCTTTTGTTGATTATTATTGGGCGAGTAATAACAACTTATGGTATGCTAATGTTGGAGTAAGGTATGAAAATGTAGATAGTGAGAATAGAGATAGACTTCTAGACTACGCAACCAAGTTGCCGAAATATAAGAAGTTATTACCATCGGGTCTCGTTGGCATATGCTATCATTATATACTACTCCGAGGGGGCCAACGTTATCTCAGTTAGAAGCCAATGAAATATATGTCAACAAATATATGTATCGGGTGGGAAATCCCAGTTTGCTACGTGAGATTAATTATAATGTTAATTATGAGCTATCGTATAAATTTGCTTACCTATCTGCAGGGTATAGTCGCATTAAGAATAGTATGCAAGATGTGTCTAAACTAGAAAAGGTTGGAGATGGTGCTCGTATACGGACTAGCTATATAAATTTAGATTAAGCAAAGTCACTTCAACTGATAGCAAGTTTGTCTCCTAAGTTTAATGTGATAATCCTGTCCTGACAGTGGGATATATTAAAACTGGGCTACAATCCCTAATCAAGCAAAACTAGAAACCGTACTGACTAAACCTTTCTTTATTATGCGTTAGTCGAATACTTTTACGTTGCCTCACGATTGGGTAATCCAGGCTGGTTTCGATTATAATGGTAAGGGAAATAATGGATATGTTATCTTTATATCGACCTATGCGACAAGCCTATCAATACAGAAGTACTTCTTAAGTAAGCATTTGCAAATGACGTTAAAAGGGTATGATTTACTTAAAAGTACCAATTCAAAGTTAACTGGTTCTATTTATGATATGGCTATGTATGCCAATCCAAATCAAGACCGTAGGCGAATTCAATTTAACCTGGTTTGGCGTTTTAATAGCTATAAAGAAAAACAAGACAAAACTTCAATTAAAGAAGAATTAAATAGATTATAATATATGTTTTACAAACACCTTGATGCTATAGATTGTGGTCCATCTTATTTAGCAATGATAGTTAAATAGTATAGACTACATCCCGATATAAAAGATATTAGAAATAAATACGGCTTAAATAAAGATGGTACTACTCTACTAGAAATAGCTTAGAGTCTGAAGTCTTAGGAGTTAAGCTATTGGTTGAAAATATCTTTTGATGATTTAGATCATATAAAAGCTACTTAAGAATTACGAAATATTAAGTCTGCCAGCCACAAATAGCAAAGTCTAAATATCTTTAACTTGAGGAAAGAGCCAACACTTAATCAAAGTAGATAAGAGTATAACCACGAAATAAAGTGATAGATAGAATAAGACTAATCCTTGACTTCTTCTAATTACCAGCATGGAATATCTCAAGCATTAATGAATGAGACAAAGACTCAAGAACATTCCCTTGGAAAAAGTGCATAAAAAAAGAGAGTCTCACAAAGATTACTCTTCGTAAGACTCTCTAATAAAAAGGCGATTACCTACTCTCCCA
>JASLDF010000181.1 GCA_030151635.1 Bacteroides sp.
GTTAAATCATAATTACACTTATCTATCCAACCTGTTCACTAAAATAGAAGGTCATACGATTTCTCAATATATTATTAAACAGAGAATTGAACGTGTAAAAGAACTCATACAATACAAGGAGCTCAGTTTTTCCGAGATTGCCTTTAAATTAAACTACAGTAGTATTGGGCACTTATCAAACCAGTTTAAGAAAATGACCGGAACAACACTATCATACTACCGAATGTACATCAATAAAAGAATCACAATGATTGATGCCATATAGCATCCATGTGAAAATGAAAATAGGCACCGAAAAAAATCAACAACACACTCCGTGTATTAAAAAGGATTACAAGTTTATAAAACTGCATCTTCCCCAATTGCAACAAATTTAGACAATCAGAACCCATAGTAAGAAATCTTATATATTAACCGATTGACCACCCAATCCAAACTGCAGTTCAAGGCTCAAAAAAGTCGAAGAATCAACACAATCACATAAAAAAAACAATCAATTTGATTTTTTTTATAACCCGATGCAGTTTTTAGAATTCTTCATGCATCATCTATATAGTAACATATTACAACAAGAAATATGAAGAATGTTAGAACAACCCCGTATTTTCTACTTGCAATACTATTTTTAACATCTTGTTTAAATGACTCAAATAACGGAGTAAGCCTAGAGAGTCCTCGAGATATTGCATATATAACAACAATTAATGATACAGAGTGTGCCGCTACTAGTAGCGGGTATATTACTCATCCACTTGTTTATGAACTACAACAAGATGAGTGCTATATTGTAGCCTACCGAGTGTCGGCATCAGACTCACAGGGAATATACAATGCAGATATGATGAAAAATATATCAGGTGCACCTCTATCTCAAACAAAAATTATCGAAGGGACACCTGGAAAAATTACAAATAACAGCATTGCAGTAGACGATTTAACGATTCCTGTTTATTCGGCTAGTAATTATATGGGAGACAGATGGCTCTTCAATTATACATCTAGTCAAAATAAGGCAGAAAAACTAACTGCCCACTTTTACTACGATAGAGAAAATCAAATAGATGAAGAAGGGACCTCTATTGCTTCTGATAACAAAATAATTATTGATGTCGAGTTTAAAACTTCAGACACAAATAACACATTGAACAACTCAAATGATGACGTTCTAAGTATCGGGAACTTGGCTAAGCTAAGAACTATCTATGAACCAGACTACAAAAACAGCTCCATCGAAAATGGAGAGAGACGAGTATCTGTTTTGATTCAATTTAGATATGCTAAGTATAACAACGAGAGTAAAACTGTGGAAGAAACATACGTAGGAAGTTGGCACCCTAACGGAATTAAAAGAATTTACTATATGTCCTTCAGCCAAGAATCCTAAAGAACAATAGTCCATTTTTGTCAGAAGATATTGAGATAGTAATATGAATAAAGAATAGTCGATTAATGAGTGAAAAAGAGTTAATCGAAGGGTGTATTAAAGGAAACCCCAAATCACAACGATCATTATATACCATATATGCTCCCAAAATGTTGGGTGTCTGCTATCGGTATGTCAATAACCGAGAGATTGCCCAAGACATATTACAAGAAGGGTTTATAAAGGTATTCTCAAAAATAAACAGCTATAGTGGACAGGGCGTATTTGCTGGGTGGTTACGCAAAATATTTGTTACATCGGCACTTGAATACCTAAGAAAGAATGACTTGATGAGGTTTAGTGTTTCAATCGAAGAGTATGAGAACATAACTGATGAAGTTAATACTTCCGCACTAAGCCAACTTTCGGCAGAGGAATTGATGACCTGTATCACTAAATTACCACCAGGCTATAGAACAGTTTTCAATCTATATGCTATAGAAGGATATTCTCATAGCGAGATCGCAAATATTTTAAATATAAAAGAAAATACTTCACAATCACAATTGCTTAGAGCACGTAAATTATTACAGAAAAATGTTCATGCAATAATGAGATACAAATCAATGAAGTAATAAATATGAGTAAACAACATAAAAATAGAGAAGACGATTTTCTTTACGATTGTTTCAAAGATAATCTAGAAAATTTTTCATTGCCTGTTGATGAGCAGTGCTGGGAAAATATTTCTCAACATATTACCAGAAAGAAGACTCCCTTATATTTAAGGTCTGCTTTTGCGGGTCTTGTAGCCGCTGCTCTTATTGTAGTAGTCTTAGTTTTTGTACTTAATACGGATTTTAAACCTAAGAAAGGAACCTCTTTAGTTGCAACAAACTCCTCGACATTTACAGAGAGTAATGAGGATAATGAAAGTATCGATTTCGACAAAATAGACAAAGAAAAAGCTGATAAAGAGATTTACGAATCTCCGCAATCGAACTTAAACAAACAAAGCAGACAATACAAAAATTACGTAGGACCCAACATAGACAATAGTAAAACTTCTGAATTAACAGAATATAATACCCAAACACTAAAAACTGAGAACACGACTAAACAGAAAGGAGGCGAAGTAGAAAAAAACAATACCAAAAACAAAAAGTATGATAATTTGTATGCTATAAATGACCGAAATTTAGATTTGTTAGCAAGTAATCTAAAGGAAGATGCTGAGTGGGAAATTGCAGCAGCAGTTGCTAGTAATGTATCGTCTTCGTCAACGCGACAAAACCATATGGGCATTAGTACTGCTCCGCTATTTAACAACTCTGTATTAGGGCCAACTTTAGGTTCTGGATCTATTACAGATGTAAAATATGCACCTCCTATATCAATTGGGCTTACTGTTCGTAAAAACATCAATCGATATATTGGCGTTGAGTCTGGATTGTATTACAGCCTATTATCAACAAGCTATAAAGATGCTCAAAACAACGCAAATTCTGCAACTTTAAAACTACACTATGTGGGTATACCTGTAAACCTAGTTGTTAATATTTGGAATAAGAATCCTCGTTTTAAAATTTATGGAACAACAGGAATCATGCTTGAAAAAGGTTTAAGATCTAGTTTCTCGCAACACATAGCGGATACAAAACAAAATATAAAATTATCCGATAAAATAAAAGGGGTACAATGGTCACTAAATGCGAGTATAGGTATATCCTACAACTTCTATCAGAAATGGAATATTTACCTAGAGCCTCGCCTCTCATATTATCTAAAAAATAACCAACCATTAAGTATCAGAACTGAAAAAAGAAAAGTTATAGGAATTAATGCAGGATTCAGATATGAATTCTAAAATAAAAGCGATTCCATTTTAAATATTAATTAAATAAACAAAGTACATTATGAAAAATGTTAAAACTCTACTTGCCCTGTTGGCACTTGTTCCTTTCTTTGGTAGTTGCAGTAGCGACGATGACAATGATTCTCCTAAAGGATTGGTATTTAGCAAAGAAAATGTAGAAATCATTATTGGAGAAACAGCAAATATAACTGTCAAAAATGGTGACGGAACATATATAGCTATCTCGGGAGACGAAAAAGTTGCAACTGTTCTAGTAAAAGAAAAAAATCTTGAGATTAAAGGTCTAACAGCTGGAACTTCTTTGATTACAGTGACTGATGGATCTGAAAAAGAAGGTAAAATAAAGGTAACTGTTATAGAGGATCCGTATGTCGAAATGAAAGCTGATGCCACTACACGTTTTACTTGGAACGAAATAAGCAAAGTAAATGGCACTGACGAGGGTCTTTATAAGCTAACAAAAACTGAGAACAAAGTTGAGTTTACTTATAATATGGAGGAGCCTAGCACTCGTGAAGAAGGAGAAGAAGCTGAAGTTATTAAAACAATTTCACTGTCATTCAATGTAGTTGAGACTCCTGAAGAAACTAAAATCGAACCTACACTAGAAGGTTTCAAATTGGTAGTTAATGAAACTGAAACACCGGTTGAAACATTGAAAATAATTAAAACTGAAAAAGTAGAAGAAAACGAAACAGAAACTATTTGGATAGTTTTCAATACTGGCGAAAAAGAAGGTATTTGTGTTGCAACCTATGAGAAATAACCTTAATCTAATCTAACAACTAACACAACTATAAGGGCTTATTCCTAATTAAAAAGGAGTAGGCCCTTATTCATGATGCTAATTTATTCGATAAAACAGATTCACAACAGTCTTAAAGTTTGATAGCTTTTGTAGATAGGAAAGTAGGAATATACTTATCTACTAGAAAACGAGGATGTGGTTGATAGTCTTCAAAGTAATTTGAAATGATAAAACCTGCATCAAGTTGCCCTCCAATTAGATCTTG
>JASLDF010000119.1 GCA_030151635.1 Bacteroides sp.
AATGGATTGGTCGTTCTGTCAAAGAAAGTGTTGAAACCATTAATGGTAAAGCTAAAATTTATGCAGGTTTAATGTTCCCTGATGTTAAAGATAACTTCGAAGAAGCACTTGACGAAGCATTCAACAATGGTGCATCGGGTGTATCTTTCTTCGATGGTCCAACAGAGGAATATTTACACAAACTAAAAGAATATTTAGACAAAAGAGGCTTTGAAGTGAAGTAATTAGTTTCTTCTTCTTTGAAGTCATCAAACAGAGCGAGTCATTGAAATATTAAATTTCAATGACTCGCTTTTATTTTACCCGAATGGGGATATACCTTAAATTATCCTAATCCTCCCCCACCAACCTACAAATCAAGCTTGTTCATGCAACATAACTAAAATAGAATTGTTATTTTAGTTGCCAATCCAATCTTGGTTTCAATTTAAGAGTTCTTTATGATGAAAAAAACATTCTTTATTCTTAGCCTTATCTGCCTTTCAATCCTAACAGGATATGCACAAGAGCGTGTGGAGTTAATTATTGATGACCACGAGGAGACTAATGGATTTAAAAACCACGGTGGATTCATTCTAGACATCAATCAAGATTTTCTTAGAGTGCCACAGTGGGAGCTACCCAAATTTGAGCTGATGCCTCAATTCAAAAACCCAGATTTCATAGAGGCTTTGAATCTGAATCAAACAACCATGACCTTTGGCAAGCAAGATTTCAATTATTCGGGCACTCGCTACTCTACTTGGAATATGCACCAACCGGTAGATGGTCCAATGAACTCGGCGACTTTCCGCGTCAATAGTAGAATGAACATGACCACTTTTGGAGATTATGATGCAAATGGAAACAAAAGAAGAATGCCTACAGCCAACCCTTGGGATAAAGATTCGTTCCGTGGTGGGTTTGAATTAAAATCAAATAACGGCAAGTTTGGTATTCGTATGGAAGTAGAACAACGAAGAGGAAACCCTTACGGTCCGAACTGGTAAAACGATTGTGTGGTAGCCCATTTTCATTCTTCAAATTACATACTAATTCGCTAAACAATCGCCCTCTACTTACGGGCACTAACAAGGATTTTATCCCTTACTAAGAGAACCCAGTCTTCTTTGAAAGAGAACACAGTCTCCTTACTAAGAAGACTCACTCATTACAGGGTGATACTATTTCACCTAGAGAGACATCATTTATAAATGATATAATAAGAAACAAAAAAAGGGACTTTCGTCCCTTTTTCTATATTCGATAATTTCACATTATTTCAACCACTTGTCTAACCAGTTGAAGAATGTACGTTGCCATAAAATACCATTTTGAGGTTTAAGTACCCAGTGGTTTTCATCAGGGTAAACCAATAACTCAGCAGGAACACCACGCAATACAGCAGCATTGAATGCAGCCATACCTTGGTTAGCTAAAATACGATAATCTTTTTCTCCATGGATACACAAGATTGGAGTATTCCATTTACCTACAAACTTATGAGGTGAGTTAGCAAAGGTACGTTGAGCTGTTTTATTATTGGTATCCCAATATGCACCACCCATATCCCAGTTTGCGAACCACATTTCTTCAGTTTCAAGATATTGCATCTCCATATTGAAAATACCATCGTGAGCAATAAATGCTTTAAAACGATTGTTGTGGTTACCAGCCATCCAATACACAGAGTATCCACCGAAACTTGCACCAACACAACCTAATTTATCAGTATCTACAAACGGCTCTTTAGATAACTCATCAATCGCTGTGAAGTAATCATTCATTACTTGACCACCATAATCACCACTTATCTGCTCGTTCCACTCCAAACCAAACCCTGGTAAACCACGGCGATTAGGAGCAACAATAATGTAATCGTTAGCAGCCATTAATTGCGGATTCCAACGGAAAGACCAGAATTGACTTACAGGACTTTGTGGTCCGCCTTGACAATATAAAAGTGTAGGATATTTTTTAGCAGGATCGAAATGAGGAGGATATATTACCCAAGTCAGCATTTCTTTTCCATCGGTTGTTTTTAACCAACGTTTCTCTACTCTACCCATATCTACTTGGTCGTAAATGTGTTTATTTTCAAATGTAATTTGAGTTTGAACACCATTTAAAGTCACTGTAAATAGTTCATCGGCAGAGCTCATTGCATGTCTTTTTCCAATTAAACCATCTCCACAAAGTGCAATGCTACCAAAGTCATGTATGCCATCTGTAATTTTGTTGATACCTAGCATTTCAACGTCAACTGCATACATTTGTGAAGTTGCATGCCATACACCAATAAAGTAAATTACTTTCCCATCTTTACTCCAAACGAAATCGTCTACGTTTGATTGGAAGCCACGGCTTACGAATTGTTTTTCGCCAGTTTCAAGATTCATTACAAACAGACGGTTTTGGTCTGCTTCATAACCATCTCTTTCCATGCTTAACCAAGCAATTTGAGTACCATCAGGAGAATATTGAGGATTTGTATCATACCCCATCATACCCTCTGTGATATTTTTGGTTTCTTTCGTTTTCAAATCGTAAATGTAGATATCCGAATTGGTTGAAACTGCATATTCCATTCCCTCTTTCTTACGAGATGTGTAAGCTAGTTTACTGCCATCTTTAGACCAATCTAATTGTTCTACGCCACCAAAAGGACGCATCGGAGATTCGAAAGGTTCACCTTCAAGCACATCAACTAAATTAGAAACTTTAGAACCATCAAAGTCTGCAATAAATGGATGTGGTGCAGTGAATACCCACTCGTCCCAGTGCTTATACATTAAGTCGTTCACTACTAAACCTGTTGCATTTGGTAAGTCAGGATAAACCTCTGCTGTTTTCTTGCGTGTTTGAACTTCGGAAACAAGAACAACTTTTTTCTCATCAGGAGAGAATTTAAAGCCTTCAATTCCACCTTCAACATCCGATAAACGCACACGACCAGAACCATCAGGATTCATTTCCCATAGTTGGTGAGAACCCGATTCTGCTGATACAAATGCTATTTTAGTACCATTCTTAATCCATACAGGACTTGTTTCACTAAAAGGAGTAAAAGTGATTTGTGTATTATTGCT
>JASLDF010000161.1 GCA_030151635.1 Bacteroides sp.
ATTCTTTTTGTCGATATCTTTAGTTAAAAGGATGTTTTTTTTAATCCAATCCAGTCTGTGCGTTTTCGTGATATTAGGAAGGTATTTACTAGTCATTCATTGTAATACTTATTTTAAAATTTAGCTTGAAAAAAGAAGCTAGATTTTAAAACAAACTAAATTATATTTAGGTAAATTGTGCCTAATTGGGTGATATGTATCTAGTTATGCTCATTTAGCTTTCTATAAGGTAGAACACAGCAGGAGTTTCGTTGCTATATTGTTACTTAGTTAATGATGAAATTTCATAACTAATGGGTGTTATTCAGCGGTTAACGTAATTTTGGATGCTGTTATATAACTCAATGAAAAATAGATCTATAACCAAAAATATTAATAGAAACGAAATTGAAAATTGAGAAACGAGAAAAATATTTAAAAAATACTGTAATGAAAAGAACGATTAAAATTTTCGTAATTTTTGCATTAGCAATTATAGCATCTTCGTGTACAAAGGAAAATCAGGTATGTTATCGATTTGAAGTTCACAATGCGATTAATATGCCAATGACAATCCGTCTTTCATCGTGGGGAAACTACGAAATGTACATTAACAATATCTTTGATTCGAAATACGAGTTTCATGAAGTGGAGATAATAAACCCTCACTCAGGGCTAATATTTAGCAAAACAGTGGGCGATGATCCAGATCCTTACGAAATACCATTAGGATTAAAACCAGGGTGGAAATATATCACAGCAATAGAATGTGACGGAGTTTCAATACCTAAAGCTTATTTTGTAAATCAGGAAAACTGGGAGCGTAGAGTTGCAAGTCAGATTAATGGAATATTCACTATATATAGTTTTATAATATCTCCTGAATTAATAGAGCAGTTTCGCACAAACTCTCCAAACTGAATGAAGTTATATTAGAAAAAGTATATCGTGTTTTTATAAATAAAATAAAGAATCATTCAGCTATTTATCTGCACACAAAAGTCTATTTCGGAACATATCTTTCTTTAGTTTCACCAAAGAATCAATTCCTTAAAAGCATGGTTTTATTCATCCTTTCCATAAGTAGAGGTGTCTAATAGATAAAGGGAGAAATATAGGTTTAAATCCCTCAATAATTATTTGTCATTATGAACGAGTTATTTGATGGTATTGCAGCGAAAAAGGTTGTAATATATACGATTACATAATAGTTTTTAATGAAACACTTTGTAAAAGGTTTACTTCTTAATCGATTAAATTAAGCGGATTAAAATTTAAAATAGTTTAGCAGCACTATCATCTGTTGTCATCTCTGTTGGAGGAATGTAGCCTTCATCAACAAGTAAATTTGGTAAATTAATCCCTTGTGTAGCCAATTGATCACAGCGCTCATTTTCCGGATGGCCATTGTGTCCTTTCACCCAATTGAATTTGACTTCCTTATGTCTATCAATAGCAGTAAGTAATCTTTCCCATAAATCGGGATTAATGGCTTTTTCTTTTTTCGTGCGGATCCAATTCTTAGATTTCCATTTACGAGCCCAACCTTTTTCAATGGCATCTACCACGTATTTTGAATCAGTGAATACGTTAATCTTAGCAGGTCTGTTAATAGCTTCAAGGCCAGTAATCACTCCCAATAACTCCATTCTGTTATTTGTAGTCAGCCTAAACCCTTGAAATAATTCCTTTCTATGTCCATTCCAATGTAGAATGACTCCATAGCCTCCCTTGCCTGGATTAGGTTCAGCTCCACCATCGGAATATAGTTCTATAGTTGGGATTATTTCGTTGCTCATATTTGTTACTTTTATTTATCAGCTAAATTACAATGATTGCTTTTGCTAATGAAATTTTACGTTATAAAAGTATTCAAATAGATTGATTATGCCTTTATGAAATCGATTTGTAGGTCGCAACTATATCTGTTTTTAGACTAAACCGCATGTTGTATGGAAATGAAGTATCCATATTCTTATTAAATAAAGAATGCCCAATAGTTATCCTATCGGGCACTCTTTTAGTATGACATTCAAGTTTACTTAGTATGATTGCATAATTTCTTTGAAATACCACAACATGCGACCGTAATTCTCTAAAGAAATGTATTCGTTTTCATTGTGGATGGTACGTTGTTCGAAACCATTTAATATGATGGGTAAAAAACGATAAACGTTGTCACTGACAATCTCATATTTATAGGCATCTGTTCCCCCAATTGTAATGTATGCAGATACAATAGCGTCTGGGTAGAGTTGAGTGATTTTATCTTTAATAATATTAAAGCCTCGTGTATCTGTTGATGATATATTTGAGGGCTCTCTTGCAGATACAACATCAATATCTACATCATAACCTTTACATATATTTTGTACATGCTCCATAGTTTGTGCAATTGTGTTGGTTGGAAGCAACCTGAAGTTTACAGTTACTTCTGATGTTGACGATAGTACATTAGGAGCATCACTCCCTTTCGCCATTGTTACGGCAGTAGTTGTACGAATTAAAGCGTTAGAAGCAGGTGATTTCTCTAATGTACCTAGTAGAATAGGCTTTAATAGCCATTGATTAGCAATAGCTAGCTTAGAAGCAAATCCCATTTCCCCACCAATATTGTTTAAAAATGCTGCAATTGGAGGTATGATTTGTGCTGGAAATTGATTGGTATTTAATTTCTCAATAATTTCAGCAGCATAGACTAAAGAACTTTTAGCAGGAGGCATAGAAGAGTGTCCACCTAAGCCTTTTACGGTTAATCTAAGTGTTAAGAATCCTTTTTCACCTACACCTACAAGAGCCAGTGGCTTTTCTATTTTTTCCATGACTGAGCCAGGTGAAGTGATAATGCCACCTTCATCGTACACCGCATCAAATGTTAGCCCTTTTTCTTTGAAATAAGCCGCTACTTTTAGGGCACCTTGTCTTCCACTCACTTCTTCATCATGTCCAAAAGCAAACCAAATATCTCTTTCTGGTTGATAACCTTCTTCAATTAATGTATTTGCACTTTCCATAAGTGAGAAAAGCATACACTTCATATCTAAAGTGCCACGTCCGTAGATTTTTCCATTGGCTACAGTACCCGAGAATGGAGCATATTCCCAATCTTCTGATACTTTATTTATGGGTGGTGTTACAGCATCATTAAAGTTGAATATTGATTCTGTTTTTGTTGCTTCTTCTGGATTATAGCCTACTACAGGAACAACATCATAATGAGATAAAAATAGAATGGGTTTCAAATTACTATTCTTTCCCTTCCAATGGAAAACTAAACTATATTGATTCACTGTGTCGGTATCCATAACTTCATAAACTTTGGGATAAGCCTGAGGTAGATAGTGCATAAATTCCTCGAAAGGTTTGAAGTTTGTTTCTTCATATACTTCACTACTGATAGAGGCAATTTGTAGCCCACCTACGAAACGTTTTACAGCATCTTCAGATGGTTGAGGCTTGATAGCTTGAGAGTCTGTGTTACTGTGACTATAAGTAAAGGGATGTAAAGCAGTTTTTACTCCAATAAAAAGTAGTATACAAACTAAAATTGCAGCTATTCCTGCTATGAATCTTTTTAATGTCATAATCGATAACC
>JASLDF010000225.1 GCA_030151635.1 Bacteroides sp.
CCTAGCTAGAATACTGTATAATAACAGGGTGTTCGGACTAGAGGATGTTAGTAAAGTTAAAGTTGAGCCTTATTTATACTCTGCAATTGTTAACGGTAAATTCGAAAAAAACCTAACTAGAAATATAGAGCGATATGACAGCTTTACCGATATTGGTAATCCATCATATCTAAATGAGTTTGACATTATTCTTTATTTAAATTCTGGTGTAACAGACGAACTGTATAAAAAGAACAACGTTTATGCAAACACAATTGTGAAACTGCTAAAGAAAAAGCAGATCGTATTTATACAGACTCCGAGTAGAGAATCAGCAATACAAACTACAATATTGGGGAACAGCTATAACGATCCTATTCTAAGACAACTAATGGACTTAAATGAGGATTTTTCAGTCTTTCAAAGTTCAAAGAATACGCAAATGGCATTGGGACTAGAGCCTAAGAAGACGCTTAAAGATGAATGGTTAACAAATTATCCTGAAATAAAAAGTACAAGTAACACATTGATGTTCTTCCCTTCTAGAGACAAGAAATCAATACTTAGATACGCAAATGTCTTTGCTACATTTAGAGATACTCACTATATAAAATGGGATGCTTCAAATTCTATATTAATAAACAAACATTTTGAAGTTGTTACACATGATTCTTTTGGTGAAACCAATAATTGTCCTACAGCTTTAAAGTCAAAAAATTACGATTACATATGGCTAGGAAACACTTCTATTTTTGCTGATTCCGCTTTAGGTATGGAAGGTAAAGAAATTATTAACTATCAACCTGGAGTTTTTGAAGCTGATACATTTGTAGGATATGAAACAGGGCACTTTTTCAAGAAAGCCACCTATAACTCATTTTACTTTGTAGGTATGATGCATTGGGCTATGAAACAAGCAAATAAAAATGCTCCCAATAAGCCAAAAAACAAAAATAATTAATCGTTATGAAAAAAATATTAGCAAATATATATCTAGTGCTAGCTATTCTTGCTATCGTTGGTTGCACCAACGATAGCATAACTAACAGCACACCCATAGATAACGGTGATGTTAATGTATCAATTTCATTAAATCTACCTGAGTCTTTTAAAACAATTACAAGATCTGCAACATCGGCAATCGTCCAAAAACCACTTGTTCTATTACTTAGTGATGACAAGTTTTATGCAATGGCAGAAGTTGAAGATTTAAATAATAGCACCTCTTACAAAGCAATTATGGACTATGAAACTTCACTTAAAGTGAATAAATTCATAGTTTTAGCAAACTATCAAGTTGACGAGCAAGATTACACTCCAACTAAAGGTGCTACTATAGAAGAACTTAAAGATGGTTTTAAGTTTACTGCTCCAGTAGATATTAACAAAGGACTACCAATGTATGGAGAAGCATCATATGATAGAAGCATATCTTCAATTAACATAAACTTGGAAAGAGCTGTAGCTTCTATAGAAGTTAAACTTGGAAATAGAGTCGAAGGCTTTAACCTAGAACAAATTTATGTAGGGAACTACAATGAATTTGGATACTTCATTAAAAATACAGGAAAATCAGCTTCTTTTGAAAATAGAATTCAATCTTCCAAAGCCTTTAGCGCAGTTGAGAATAACCAACAAGAGGAAATTTATATCTCGGAGGTAGATATGTCTAAACTCAAAGAAGATGAAAACCCGACAGTAATTATCCTAAAGGGCGTTTATAATGGTGAAGAAGGATACTACCGTGTAGATTTTCTAGAAAATAGAGAATTACAAAAATACTACTCTATAGAAAGAAACTACAGATACGAATTCACAATTACGTCAATTAAAGGTGTGGGCTGGAACACCTTGGAAAGTGCTATAGCAAACAAAGCTAGTAACAATATAGAGTACACACTTTTACCATGGATAGCAGACATGACACAAATGTGGGAGCAAGATGGCAAGTATCTAGCTGTTTCTGGTAAAGAAATATTATTTAGCAGTCTTACTACTAGATTTAGTCCTGAACGTTATACATGCCAAACAAACATTGACCCTAAAGAATTTGTCTTTGAATCTGATGATAATCTGTTCACTTGTGACGTAACACGTGATAGGATCAAAAGAGACATTGTATATGTAGATTTCTATCCGACAAAGAGTATTTATGAAAATGAGCTTGAGAATGTTAATAAGTTCAACGGATTGTTGACTGTTAAAAATGCTGCATTTAAAGTAGACTTACAGTTTAAAAGACATAAAGATTACCTAGAAGTGCACGATATCGATGCCAATTTATTTGGTAAATATGTCATTGGCACTGAAGTTAATCCTGAAACAGATTATATTGATATTAAAGTTGAATATAAAGTAAATAAACCAATTACTATAAAAATAAGAACTGGTGAAGTTGATGGTAGCGAAACTGATACATTTGGTTTTGAAGGTCTATTAGAGCTTGACCCAACAGAAACAACGGCTAAAGCAAGGCTTACAGCCTATGGAAAACCTGATTGGTCTGGATCTAAACAGGTAGATATTAACTTTGGTTCATTGCACAAATATTCCCCTATTGCTCGATTCAT
>JASLDF010000230.1 GCA_030151635.1 Bacteroides sp.
TCAAAAAAAAGGGTGGCTACGATTTTATTCTCTAAAAGGCGGCGGTTGGGATTTTCTTCAAATCGGCTTGCCATATCTAAGAGATAGAGAATCTTCTCTTTTGAGTATTCAGCAAGGCTTACTAAGCTTTTATTTTCCATCAGGTTTTATTTTTAAGTAAAATACCATTGTCTGGACTGTAAAGCTAAAGAAAAAATGCAGTTTTATCAATCTATGAGCTTACTTTTAACTTGAAATAAAAGTGTTAATCTATTATGTTGTTATAAATGAAGTTTTATTTTAATTTTGTAGCTTAACCTAGTATATTGTTAGGTTACAACAAGCATAATTTGTATGAAAAAATTCATTATAACACTTTGGGTACTCCTTATTTTAGGCATACTATCGGTGGTGTTTATCTTTTATGGAATAACCAAAGGTTGGGTAGGTTACATGCCTCCAGTAGAAAAATTAGAGAATCCTAATTATAAATTTGCTACTGAAGTGTTTTCGGAAGATGGGGAAGTACTTGGTACTTGGTCTTTAAGTAAAGAAAACAGAGTCTATGTAGGTTACGAAGATTTGCCAACGAATATTGTTGATGCATTGATTGCTACCGAAGATGTTCGATTTGAAGATCATTCAGGAATAGATTTAAAAGCATTAGCTAGGGCTGTTTTTAAAATGGGAGTCCTTAGACAAAAAAATGCGGGTGGAGGTAGTACGATCAGTCAGCAACTGGCTAAACAACTCTATTCTCCAGCTGTAGATAATAAATTGGAACGTGTACTACAGAAGCCAATTGAATGGGTGATTGCGACTCGTCTTGAACGATATTATACGAAGGATGAAATTATTACAATGTATTTGAATAAGTTCGACTTCCTATACAATGCTGTGGGAATTAAAACGGCTGCTTACACGTATTTTGGTAAAGACCCAAAAGATTTAAAGGATGAGGAATCAGCAATGCTTGTTGGTATGTGTAAAAATCCAGCATACTATAATCCTATACGCTACAAAGACAGAGCAATAAGCCGTCGTAATGTAGTCTTGGATCAGATGCGTAAAGCTGGTTATTTAACGACGGCAGTAAGTGATTCTTTAAAAACAACAGACTTGGTTCTTAACTACCACAAAGTGGATCATAAAGAAGGTATTGCTACCTATTTTAGAGAATACTTACGTGGTGTATTGACCGCTAAAGAGCCTGTTAAAAGTAATTACAGAGGTTGGCAAATGCAAAAATTCTATGAGGATTCAATTGCATGGAACAATGACCCATTATACGGATGGTGTGCTAAAAATAAAAAACGAAACGGCGAGAATTACAATCTTTATACAGATGGCTTGAAAATATACACAACCATCAATTCTCAAATGCAAGTATATGCAGAAAATGCTGTTCGAGATCACGTAGGACTTTCCCTTCAGCCTCAATTTTTTAAAGAGAAGAAAGGGAAAAAGAATGGTCCATATTCATCTAAAATTTCACAACAAAGCGTGAAGAATATTTTAGATCGTAGCATTAAACAAACAGAACGTTATCGTTTAATGAAGAAAGATGGAGCTACTGATGTTCAAATTAGAGAGGCTTTCAATATACCTCAAGATATGACCGTGTTTACATGGAATGGCGAGAAGGATACTGTGATGACTCCATTAGATTCAATTTTGTATTATAAGCATTTCTTACGCTCTGGATTTATGGCAATGGATCCTCGTAAAGGTCATGTCAAAGCCTATGTTGGAGGTCCTAATTACACCTATTTTCAATACGATATGGCAATGGTTGGTCGCCGCCAAATTGGTTCGACTATTAAACCATTCTTATATACTTTGGCAATGGAAAATGGATTTACTCCTTGTGATGAAGTTAGAAATGTGCAACAAACTTTGCTCGATGAGAATGGAATTCCGTGGAGTCCGAGAAATAGTTCAAGAACTAGAATTGGTGAAATGGTAACTCTGAAGTGGGGGTTGGCTAACTCAAATAACTGGATATCGGCCTATCTTATGAGTAAGTTAAATCCATATGCTTTAGTAAATCTAATTCATAATTTTGGAGTTTTAAATAGAGATATCCAACCCACAATTTCACTGGCCTTAGGACCATGTGAGATTTCGGTAGGAGAGATGGTAAGTTCTTATACAGCTTTTGCCAATAACGGTATTCGTGTTGCACCATTTTTCGTAACTCACATCACTGATAGTGATGGTAACGTATTGGGGCAATTTACACCGAATATGCAAGAAGTAATAAGCTCGAAAAGTGCCAACCAAATGGTTGATATGATGAGGGCAGTAATCAATGAAGGTACTGGTCAACGTGTGCGTCGCTATGGTTTTAAAGGTGATGCTGGCGGTAAAACAGGTACAACAAACGAAAATGCTGATGCTTGGTTTATGGGGTATACTCCAAGTCTTGTTGCCGGTGTTTGGGTTGGTGGCGAAGATCGTGACATCCACTTCGATACGATGAGGTGGGGACAAGGTGCTGCAGCTGCTTTACCTATTTGGGTAGAATTCATGAAGAAAGTTTATGCAGATAAAAAATTAGGATACGATATTGAAGAGAAGTTCCGTCTGCCAGAGAACTATGATTCATGTTCTGATGAACCAGAAGAATATCTTGAAGATATGATTGATGATGCAGGTGAACTTGTAGATGGTCATCAGCCGGTAGCAACTCCTACTATAGAAGTTGAAGAAGAAACCTCAAATGAAGTTGACCGTTTGTTTTATTAAATGAGCGTTATGAATCGCTGCAATACAAACCTTTGTGTAATTTCTATTGGTAGCAATACGGATGCAATAGAAAATCTAGCAAAGGCTAATGAAATATTAAACCAATATTTTAAACCTGTACGTTATTCACGTGCAGGTTTTACTATACCTATAGGCTTGCAAAATTCGAGAGATTTCTTGAATCAAGTAGCTTCATTCAGTACAAGTATGGAGGCTGATGAAATAACTTCAATTTTAAAACGTATAGAATTGAAGTTAGGCCGTAATAAAAGAGACAAAGAAAATATAGCAATAGACTTAGATTTAGTATGTTATAATCGTCTTGTTTTAAAACAAAGCGATTACGAACGTGGATACTTTCAATCTGGACTATCAGAATTAAATAGTAAGGTAAATATGAAATTTATAGGAATTATACCAGCAAGATATGCGTCGACACGCTTCCCTGCTAAACCATTGGCTATTTTAGGTGGTAAACCCGTTATTCAACGTGTATATGAGCAAGTTAAATCGGTTTTAGATGATGTCTATGTTGCAACTGATGATGTACGCATTGAGGAAGTTGTGAAATCTTTTGGAGGACATGTGATTATGACTTCGGTTGACCATCGTTCTGGAACAGATCGCTGTTATGAAGCTTATATAAAAGTGAATCAAGAATTTGATGTAGTTATCAATATTCAAGGAGATGAGCCATTCATTCAGCAATCTCAGATTGAGGCTTTAAAATCATGTTTTGAAGATGCTACTACTGATATAGCAACGTTAGTCAAACCATTTACTACGGCAAATACTTTAGTTGAATTAGAAAATCCAAACTCACCGAAAGTGGTAGTTTCACCAGACCATTCTGCATTGTATTTTAGTCGCTCTGTGATTCCTTATTTACGTGGAGTGGATAAAGAAGAATGGTTAGCTAAGCATACCTTTTACAAACATATTGGTTTATACGCATATAAAGCTGATGTGTTAAAAGAAATCACTTCAATGGAGCAAACACCTTTGGAAGTAACCGAGTCACTAGAGCAGTTGAGATGGTTAGAAAATGGTCTTAAAATACGTGTAGCAGAAACTGCGATAGAAACAATTGGGATTGATACCCCCGAAGACTTGCAAAAAGCAGAAGAGTTTTTGAAGCATCAACAAATTAAACAAGATTAATGGATAGATCGGTACAACCCAAAATAGAATCATTACGAGAAATAAAAATCCCTTTTCCAGAGCGTTTCCGCTTATCGAATGGCATTCCAATTACCATTGTTAACGCAGGTCATCAAGATGTAATTCGATTTGATGTGTTGTTTAAAGCTGGAACTTGGTGTCAAAGTCAAAAGCTACAAGCCTTGTTTACCAACCGGATGCTACGTGAAGGTACTAAGGAATATTCGGCTAAGGAGATTGCTGAAACTTTGGATTTTTATGGAGCATGGTTAGAGCTATCTTGCGGTGCAGAATATTCGTGCATTACTCTATTTTCATTGTCAAGACATTTCACGAAGACACTGAATATTCTTTATTCTGTAATAACAGAGCCTCTTTTTGAAGAGGAACGATTAGAAACAGTTATTGAAATGAATGTTCAACAGTTTGTTATTAATCAAGATCGTGTTGATTTTGTGGCTCATCGTAATTTATTAAACGCTCTTTTAGGAAATACTCATCCTTATGGACGTGTCACAGCTAAAGAAGACTATCTAAATATTACGGCGTCTCTATTAAAAGAATATCATAACGAGCATTTTCATTCGGAAAATTGCACTATCTTTCTTTCCGGGAATGTAACTGCTGATATTCGTAAAGAAGTTGATGCAGTTTTTGGTAAAGAGCATTTTGGAAGAGAGGGAGGGAAACCTACTGAATGTCCAAAGCCTGTCTTTTCCCCGGCAACGGAAAAAAGACGCTTTATTAAAAAAGATGGAGCATTGCAGAGTGCTGTTTGTATGGGTATGCCTACTATAAAAAGAACTCATCCAGATTATCATAGATTACGTGTGTTGCTTACTCTTTTTGGTGGCTATTTTGGTAGTAGATTAGTTTCAAATATTCGTGAAGATAAAGGTTATACATACTATATTGATGCCGAAATGTTACACTATCCATTCAGCGACTATATGTTGATTCATTCGGAGTGTGATAATCAGTATGTTGAAGACTTGATTCAACAAGTTTATAACGAAATGAATCTACTTCGCACAGAATTAGCTGCCGATGATGAGATAATTAAAGTTAAAAACTACATGATTGGCGAGATGTGTAGAAACTATGAATCAGCATTTGAAGTATCAGATGCATGGATGTTTGTTTTTACATCAAAAGTTGCCGATAGTTACTTTAAAGAGTCATTAGAGGGTATTTTAGCGACTACTCCGGAAGACGTGATGGCACTGGCAAATAAGTACTTTTCTCCTGAATTAATGAAGGAGGTTGTTGTTGGGCATGAGGTATAAACCCCTGGCAAAATATATCATTTTCCATAAATTAATTATATCTTTGGGGTAACATATAAATGCCTAAATACTTTTAAACGGTATGGCGTTATAATTATAGAAGAAAATTAGAATGAAACATATTAATATACTTGCATCACTTTTAGTTGTTTTTTGCATTAGTTGCACCTCGGAAGTGAACGCTTCTCCTAAAGGAAAATCCGATAACATATTTCTACGCGTCAAGGATACTTTTAAAGCTGAAGTAACGGTTGGTTCATATATTTTCAAAGATAATTCAATTTACTTTGGTGAATTGAGACGAAAACGTCCATATGGTTGGGGTAAAACAATCTTTCAAAATGGCGATATCTACGAAGGTGAATACCGCAAAGGGAATCGTCATGGTTATGGTATCTTGAAGCATATTGACGGAGAGCGTTACGAAGGAGAGTGGAATAATGACAAACAAAGTGGTTGGGGTAACTATTATTACTTAAATAATAACCATTACTCGGGACTTTGGAAAGATAATGTGCAGGATGGTGATGGAACAATGTTTTATCACAATGGAGATGTTTATGTTGGCCAATGGGTCGGAAGTAAACGTCAGGGTTCAGGAAAATATACATGGTACAACGGTTCTGAATTTAATGGCCAATGGCTAAATGACCGTAAAGAAGGTGTTGGTACGCTGAAATGGGATGATGGCTCTTCTTATGTAGGATCTTGGAAAAACGATGCACGTAATGGTCATGGTACATTTAAATATGTGCATGGAGATAAATATACCGGGGATTGGTTAAATGATGTACAACACGGCAAGGGTGTTTATGAATTTGCTAGTGGTGATGTTTATAAAGGTTCTTATGTTTATGGTGAACGAACTGGTTCTGGTGTATACACTTATGTAAATGGTGATACATATGTAGGGGAGTTTGAATCAGGTAAACAAAATGGTAACGGTCGCTTTGAATGGGTAAATGGTGCCATCTATGAAGGACAATGGTTAAACAATAATCGCCATGGTAAAGGTCGTTATGTTTGGAGTAATGGCGACATTTACGAAGGTGATTGGAAAAACAACCAACCTTGTGGACAAGGAAAACTATCTTTCACCTCCGGTGAAGTGTACGTTGGAGAGTTCTTGAATGGCTTGGAGCACGGTGAAGGTGCACAAATAGCAGTAGATGGTAAACGCTCTGAAGGAACATTTAAAGAAGGAAAACGAGATGGTCAGTTTATTGACTACGATGAAAATGGAAAAGAAATCGGAAGAAATTCCTATGTACAAGGCTTGAGAAGAAATTAATTTTATTCTAGATAAAATATTGAAAGTCCCATTAACTATACCGTTAATGGGACTTTTTATTTGACTATATTCATCGTATTATAGATATAAAACCGATTTAATTTATCTCAGGGAGAAGCATGAGTTCTCTTACTAAGAGAACTCATGCTTCTTACTAAGAGAACTCATCTTCCTTTCAATGGTAAAATATAGATGCCTTAAAGGCTCTAATCTTAAATTGTATCTTACTTGAGCAAGACTGATAAACATGTTTCTGTCTCGTCCTAAATAAACGTTACAGAATTCTAGGACAATATATAATTAATTTATGATATAGTTGTCAGGCTAGCCTGACAACTATATTTGTTTTTATACGTTTTTATTTTCACTTGACTCTGTGCATGCATTTGCTCAGGCGTCTGCATATAACAAGACCAGTGAGGTCTTTTAGTATTATAAATACGTACTGCATCTTTAACTAAAAGCTTCATTGTTTGCAAATCTACTTTATAATTCTCTAAAAGAAACTCCTGTTTGAGTATTCCATTGATTCTCTCAGCAACAGCATTAGCATAAGGGTCATAACTTTCTGTCATACTAGGGGTTATTTTACTCTTTTCAAGCATCTTTTGATAGTCGTTACTACAATATTGGAACCCTCTATCAGAATGATGAATTAATGGCATTTTCTTATACCTCCTATTCTTGTTAGCCATTTTCAATGCTCTCAAAGAACCTGCTGTAGCTAAACTATCTGACAGGTCGTAACCCATAATTTGCTTAGAATAAGCATCTGTTATCAGGCTCAAATAGGTGTTGCCTCTACCACCAATATAGGTAATATCAGAAACCCAAACTTGTTCAGGGCGAACAATATCCATATTTTCAATTAAATTCTTATGTTTTCTAAAATGGTGATGAGAGTTAGTGGTTATACGGTAATTTTTTTTAGGTTTAATCAACATTTGATTGGCTCTGAGAATAGCAAATAGCTTATCTCGTCCAACTCCAATTGAACGCAAGTCTTGTTTCAGAAGATGGTAAAGTTTTCGCGTTCCTATTCGAGGCATTAATGAACGTACTTCTTTTACCAATGAGAGCACATCTTGAGAGTTGGATTGATTTTTTGCAACAATCCAAAAACTACGGTAATAACGCTGTCTATTCATCCCGACCAATCCACAAAGGTAGCTTATGCTTTTTTCGCTTTCTTTGTTGAGGGTTTGGACTGATCGGGGAAGGAGTTTTTTCGAATAGGCAGTAGGTATTCCTTCTCGGCAAGTTCTATTACTTTATCTAATATAGCAGCCTTATCTTCTGATTCTGTTAGACGACTTTCTAGATACGTATTACAGCGTGTTAAACGCTTATTCTCTTGCTCTAATTCATAGATGCGTTGTTCTGGTGTCTTTTTAAGCATATCTTTAACAAATAGTTCTCTATCAAAGGTACCATATTTTCGACACCAATTCAATACTGTACTATGGCTTTGTATTCCATACTTGCGTAAACTACCTCTAATAGATAATTCTCCACTTTCAATCTCTTTGACTACGCTTAACTTAAAACTGAAGCTGTAATCCTTTTGTGTACGTTTTACATGAGATACATTTAACTCTTCCATATCATTACTTTTTTTAGTGTAACGCTATGATAGGACTAGACATT
>JASLDF010000001.1 GCA_030151635.1 Bacteroides sp.
CTACCAATAGATAGTCGGCAAAAACCTTATTCCGAACACCAGCCTCGGCTATAACCGTTCCCGATTTGTAGCCATCGTGAAAACGCTTGTACTTCTTTGAAGGCAAAAATTTTCCCGTGCCCGTTTTATCAATTGATTCAATATCTACTTTATAACTGTTGTCCGAGTAATTTCCAAACGCATTGAAGTTAAACACAAAACCACTTTTAGTCGTAAAACGTGTTGTTACCGACGCCTTGTGAGTATTAAACGAACCAATGCTGTACGAAGCATCAACATATTTACTTAGGTTCTGTTTCGTTACAATATTAACAGCACCACCCAGTGCATCACCACCCAAGTGAATGGGCACAACACCTTTATAAATCTCGACACGCTCCGCCATATTAACGGGTATGTTATTCAACGAAAATGAAGAACCATAGTTATCTAGTGGAATCCCGTCCATAAAGAACTTCACTTGATTACCCGAAAATCCATTGAGTGAGAATGAGAAATCCGATCCCATACCGCCCGATTCACGTACACGAACACCTGTTGTTCGATTCAATACTTGGTTTAAATCTGCCGATGTATTATGTAGTTTTCCAGCATCAACAGCAGTAACATTGAAAGCCGTTTCACGAAGTTGCTGAACAGGACTCTTGCCCTCTACCATAACTTCATCGAGTGATATGGCATCCTCCAGAAGCTCCAAGGTCAGATTTGTTAATTTAGAAGTTATATTCACGTCTACTTCCTTCGATTGATAACCAAGGTAAAACGCCACCAAAGTATATTTTCCACCTTTTGAAACAGGAAGTATAAACTCCCCATCCTCATTCGTAGTAGCCCCTTTAGCCGTACCCTTGATAGAGATTGAGGCCGATATTAAAGGCTCTTTATGCGTATCTGTAATCTTACCTTTGATCGTGTACGGCTCCGAAGCCATAGCTAATGTCGAAATCAGTAGTAAAACCAAAGAACTAATTCGTTTTAATCGTTGCATAAGTTGTTTGTATGATTGTTTTAATTTGTTTTTAAACCTATGCAAAATTAGAACTCCGTCTTCACGCAATCAATACCTAAAACTAGGGTAATTTTGTGCAGAAGATGCCACAATATACCTAATCAAAAAACAGCCTATTTTTTCGTTTTCTACCCTTTTTTCACTAACTTATAAAGACGAGGTTCGAACAAAATTGAGCTTTGTTCTAAAACAGAGATTTAATTTTAATTTTAAAGGAAGAAATCATGTTCTTTTTTCATTTGTAATTATCTTTATAACTGATATCTAAACCTATTTTACAATGAAAAAGACGACATTACATACTTGCATATCTTTCATTCTGCTGATGATTCTTATAGTGAGTTGCAAAACGGTTGGGCGTTTTGAAACTACAAAAATACACCTAGGAATGACACCTCAAGAGGTTACAAACAAATTTGGTCAACCTTATAAAATGCAAATGACAACAAGCTTATCAAACCAGAAAATGGTTCAATCGGTGTTTTATATCTATCGGGAAAAAGAGGCTAAATTAACGGACCATTCCGACTATTATTATGTTCTTCTATTTTTCGAGAATGAACGATTGGTTAAAGTGGAACAAACACCCGATGAACCTAAATTATTAAACTTCTTTTCGGTGCTGAATTAAACAAAAAAGAGAGGCTATGTAGAAATTCTACATAGCCTCTCTTTTAATATCGCAGTAACGGAAGTACCCGTTAAAACTGAATTATACAACTTACTTACGAATCGTTACCTGGATTACTTTCTCAACTACTTGACCATTTGAGCGAGCAACCAATTTAAACGTAGTATTGCCAGTTTCATCGCCAGCCAAGATGTATAGATTATTCCCCTCAATTCGGTAGTCTAGCCATTTATCTTCTTCGTTTAGCACAACCGAAACTTCAATTGCCGCCCCCATACTATCGTGGTCAACGACTGCTTTTGTCAAATCGATCTTCACCAGGTTATTTGTAAATAAATCAAGCTTACTTACCAATATCTCTGGTTTGTAGTTATCGTGGAAAATAGGCATTGCTGGGAACCAATAATAAGCATCTTCGTGAATACCTGCCATTGGTTCATCTGTTTTAACAGTTCTAATTTGTTTCAATTTACCCTTAGCATCCACAATGAATACCCAATTGTATTCAGAATGACTAAAACTATCTTGTTTTACCAATAACACTAAGTCGCCCGTTAATGGATCTACATTAATACCGCAGCCCGAGAAGTTTAAAGCAACAGCTTTTTCTTCGGTATTTCCAAAATCAGTATTGATTTTATAATCTACATCTGTACCTAACTTAAAGAACTCTTCAGTCAACTCTTTTGTGTCTAAGTTATATTTACGAATTGTATTACCACTCTTAAATCCTTGATTATTGGTCCAATAAATGGCATTCTCTTGAACACTTGAACAAAGTGAACTAGATTTCCAAGGACTCCATGCACCATTCATAGGAGCAGAAGTTACATTGGCCAATTCTGTATATTCAAAAGTGGGAAGACTTACTTTTAAAATACTTTCTGGAGTACCTACCACCAAAGAACCATCTTTAGTAAGTACGATTGATGATGCATCTTTAATAGCTAAAGTCTTTACAATTTCATCGCTTGTAGTATCTATAACCACAACATTCTTTTGTGAAGCTGCAAACACATAACCTTGGTAATACAGCATATTACCAAATTGTCCGGCAGTACCTTCTACTTTTTTACCCAACGCTAGCGTTTCTAAATTTAGAACAGAGACACCATTCGAGGTTGACACATAGCCTTTTTGAGCATTCGCACCTACAAAAGCACGACCATCTCCTTCCAAATCGGTTAAGACGGCTTTTTGAACAAAAGTATTTTTATCTGCCACAACCAAACGGTTACCTTGCTTTGCTAACATATAAATGTTATCGCCATAAATCGCAGCAAATTGGTTTGTCATACCTAGCTCTGCATTTTCATTGGCTTTGCGAAAGGCACGATAGGTAATAGTTCCATCAGCATTAAAGCTATTTATTGTACCAGTAGAGTGCCCAAACCAATCTTCATTCAGTACCAGAAATGAGCTATTTGTTGTTTCAGTAGGTTGT
>JASLDF010000018.1 GCA_030151635.1 Bacteroides sp.
AGTGGAGCTGGAGGGGGTCGAACCCTCGTCCAAACGAGGAAATCATATGATTTCTACATGCTTATCTCAGCCTTCAATTTTCGAGTACAAGCAAGACCTGAGCCACCAACTTGTACCTTATCCTCTTAATTTTATCCAAAGTGCGAGGCAACTTTGAACTATCCCCGATATATCAGCACCACTGATCCAGATAGCTTCGGAAAAACAGCATCTGAGTGATGTCCCGTCTCAACACCTAGTGTCGAGATAAAGTGTAATCTACTATAATTCGATTACGCAGCAAGAGCGTAGTTATTTTCGCCAGATAAAAATTTTGATACTAGTATTAAAGTGCTTATTATCGATGCACTGCATGCTTACATACCATCTCTACCCGCTGTCAAAACCAATCAGCCCCTTCTAAATTTAGAAGTTCTCCTAGTTATAAAACAGAGAGAAATGATTTTCAAACCTACCCTATTTCTCTAAATAGCATAGATATGAGGTGCAAATATAGCTATTATTTTAACACTGAGTAGTCTTAGAGTGTTAAATTACGCTTAAGCTCAATAATCATTCTTTCTATCTAGGTAGTTCAAAACCTTTTTCAGTCTGAAATATACCTAGATTATGCGATTGAACGATTCATCACTTTGTTAGACCTTTGTCATCAGAAATTGAAAAAGTACAAACAATATCTTTGAAACAAAATGAACGACTTAAGAAACTTGATGACAAGATTCCTTGTAGCAGCAATGCTTCTGCTATTACAAAACCCACTACATGCACACGATGAAAGACATACGTCAATCCATGGCATTGTTATTGATAAAGGGGGGAATGCTATTGAATCGGCCACCATCTATCTAAAAGAAGCTCAAAAAGGAACGTTAAGTAATGACAAAGGGAAATTTATAGTTGATGTAAAACCTGGAGCATATACCATTAACGTGCAATATATGGGGTATGAACCCTACGAAGCCACTGTAAATGCCAAACGTGGCGAGAAAAACTTTATTAAAATTAAACTCCAAGATACCAGCTATAATTTAAGCGAAGTAATAGTCGAGTCAAAATCGCCCGTTCAACGTGTCAAAGAATCGGCATTAAATGTCGTTGCTATTGACACCAAAGCTCTCTACAACACAACGCTAGATATCTCGAATACATTAGGAAAAGTATCAGGAGTAAAGATAAGAGAGATTGGTGGCGTGGGCTCGGACAGCCAAATTTCACTAAACGGTTTTACAGGTAAGCACATCAAAGTATTTATGGACGGTGTACCTATGGAAGGCTCGGGCTCTTCTTTCCAAATTAATAACATCCCCATTAATATGGCCGAACGAATTGAGGTTTATAAAGGCGTTGTCCCTGTAGAATTTGGTGGTGATGCATTGGGAGGTGCCATTAATATTGTGACCAAGCAGAGTTCGAACACCTTTGTTGATGCTTCATATTCTTATGGTTCTTTCAACACACACAAATCGAACATCAGTATAGGACACACCGCAAAAAATGGTTTCACGCTCAATGTAAATGCATATCAGAATTATTCTGACAATAATTACAAAGTGAAAACAAAGCTTCTAGACTTGGAAACAGGACGTTTCTCGGACGAAGAGTATTGGTTTAAACGTTTTCATGACCGCTATCATAACGAGGCTCTTATTGCCAAGGTGGGTGTGGTAAATAAACCGTGGGCAGATAAAATGCTATTTGGAATTACATTGAGTCATGAAGACGCTCAGATTCAAAATGCCAATTTAATGCGTATTGTTTATGGTGGTAAAAAACGAAATGCAAAGGGGGTTATGCCCTCATTTAGCTACTCGAAAAAGAACTTATTCGTTAAGAACTTGAATTTATCGGCAAGTGCAAATTACAATCACTTGAAAAGTGAGAATACAGATACGCTGGCTCGTCAATACAACTGGGCAGGAGAGTATATTCCTAAAAGTGCCAAGGGAGAGGGACAGTTTACAATGGGAAAATTTGAAAATCAGAATTTCTATGGCACGGCCAATCTTAGCTACAACCTAATGGGTAAGCATCGATTTTCATTGAACAACGTTTACAGTAATTTCCAACGTAAGGCTTCTGATAAAGCTGCAAATGAGACGAACAGTACGGCTGCTACTTTCATGCGCCGTAAAAACAGCAAGAATGTTTTGGGGTTATCTTATAAATTCACTCCTATTGCACAATGGAATATGATGGCTTTCGCAAAACACTATCAGACCGAAATTAAAGGTCCCGTAGATGTTTCTACAACGACAACACCAAACTATGAAGAGCAAACTAAACGCTCTAGTGTAACGGGATATGGGTTTGCATCAACCTATCACATTACTTCGACAATTCAAATGAAGGCTTCTTTTGAACAAGCCTATCGCTTGCCATCCGAAAGAGAGTTGTTTGGCGACGAAGTACTGGAATCTGGGAATACAAAGTTGAAACCAGAAAATAGTAAGAACTTGAATTTAAACATTTCGTACGATAAAACTTTCCATGAAAAGCACAACCTGACACTTGATGGTGGTTTTATATATCGAGTTACAAAAGACTACATCAGACGCGTTATTGAACAGCGATATGGGGGTGCCTATTCAACAAACCACGGACAAGTAAACAACATTGGCTTTGATGTAGAAGCTAGGTATTCTTACAAAAATGCACTAGTGGTTGGGGGTAATTTCACATATCAGAACATTCGAAATAAAGAGAAATACTCGCCTACAGGACAAGAGCTAATCTACTACAACGATCGTGTTCCTAACCTACCCTACCTTTTTGGAAACTTCGATATGAGCTATAGTTTCAAAGATTTAATCCAAAAGAAAGATTTATTGACATTGGGCTATAATCTACGCTATGTTCATGCCTTTTATAGAGATTGGGAAAGCGAAGGGGGTGATATTACCATTCCAGGACAATTGTCGCACGATGTAAACTTGACCTATTCATTGAAGAGTGGAAAGTATAATATAGCGCTAGAAGCCAACAACGTGACAGACCAAATTATGTACGACAACTATAGTTTACAAAAACCAGGGCGTAGCTTCTCTGTAAAATTTAGATACTTCTTTTATAAAACAAAATATTAAACACACGAATAACATCCGTAAATTATGAAAACAATAACATTCGCAAGAAAACTATTCTTTGGAGTAGCCGTAGCCTCAACTGCACTATTTGCAGCTTGTAGCGACAATGACAGCACCACTCCAGGTGCAGAAAACATCTCTAAATCGGGTCCTTACTTTGTATCGGTATCAGGAGAAACTTCGGAATACATTATGCAGTTAGACCAAGTTGAAACGGGTATTGTTTCGATTAAACAAAACATCAAACAACTGGATCAATCGGGTTACACTTGGATATTTAGTGATGACAATCGTCATGCGGTAGGTTTAATCTACAAACAAGGCGATCCTGGTATCGGACTAGGATACAATGCTGTTAAAGACCAGGAATTCAAAGAAGTGGGTCAGTTTCAAATTAAATCAAGATTCACAACCTATGGCTTCTTCAATGATCAGGCAATTACTGCGGTGGGTGGTCAAACTTTAACTGGAGAAAATGAGAAAGACGAAAATGGCAACCCACGTAAAGATGGTGTTACTTTCAACATCATCAGCCTAACAGATAAATTTTCTATTAGAGAAAAGTCTATTCCAACACTGGATAAGTTTAAAAAAGGGGAATTTGCCACTTTTGCTGGTATCGTTGACCGTGGAGATGGCACGTTCTTAACTGGACTTGTTGTTTCTCAACCTCGTGATCCAAATGCAGAAGGTGGTTCTAGCAATGGTGTTATTACGGAACCAAACAAAGTATGGGTGGCTGCACTCGATAAAGACTTCGAAGTTACTCAAGTGTTCGAAGATGATCGCATCAGCTTTTCATCGGGACGTCATCGTTCACAATACTACTCACAAATTGGTATTGCCGATGACCAAACAACCTATGTATTCTCTGGTTCTTATGACGAAAACACAACACTTCCAGCTGGTGCATTACGCATAAATAAAGGTGCAAAAGAGTTTGACAAAGATTATTATTTCAATATTCAAGCCGTTGCAGATAACTACAAATTCAGAAAAGTTTGGCACATTGGTCAAGATTATTTCTTGTTGGAATTCTACAATGAGCATGAAATTGGTCCTAAGAGTCCTGCTACACGCTACGGAATTGTAGATGCTAAATCAAAAGCATTCAAATGGGTGAAAGGGCTTCCTGAAATTGATAAAATTACAAGCTCTGGTTTGCCATCAACCTATGCAGGTAAAGCATTCTTTCCTGTTGTAGAAGCGGGTAAAAATCCACGAATTTACATTATTGATCCTGTATCTGGAAATGCGAAAGCGGGAATTGAAATTAAAGGTGCTACGGACATTCGTGCCGTTGGTTTCTTAAAGGTGTAATTGGTCTTTTTTTAATAAGTTCAACCAAGTTGTTAGCAAGTCGGAATGAGAGTGAAATGCTCTTATTCCGACTTTTTAAATTATCCATCTAAAAGTTAAGAGTCAATATTTCCTCTTTTCTACTACTGATTCTATCTTCCTAGAGTTACCTCCCAATGATAGAGTTGTTCTCTTTCAAAGAGAACTCAGTCTTCTTACTAAGAAAGGCCATGCTTCTCAGGGAGAAATTACGAATCTTCTAAATAAAGGTTTAAAGCTACTGTAGCCCCTTTGTATGCTAAGAAAAGAAATCTTCTAATCTCAACTTTAAAATCCTCTCCTATTGATTACACTCCAATTCAAAAAGCATTTCCTTTTTTATTTTTTTCAATTTCTCTGCTGATGTTGTTTATGGCTTTTCCTTAAGAATTGGCAACCAGCTTAATAAGCTTAATCACAAATGATATAAGCTACAAGTACTCCTAGGGTAGTAAATAGGTTAACCACCCCACTCTTTTCACAATACTGCTATTTTGTTTCACTTTTACACATTTTAACCATTTTGCTAACTCGAGATTGCATTTAATGATTACATTTGCCACCTGAACATAGCAAAATTAAAAAAATCTAGTTATAGATATGGACCAAATTAATAGTAAGTTTAAGGAAGATGATGCTGGTTATAGCATGAAAGATGCCATTGACGAAGCGAAAAGATGCCTCAATTGCAAAAAACCATCATGTATTGCTGGTTGCCCAATTGCAAATGATATCCCTGGCTTTATTCACCAATTATCTATGGGTAATTTAGGTGGGGCCATGAATATTATCAATGAAAAGAGCAATCTTCCTGCTATATGTGGACGAGTTTGTCCGCACGAAAAGCAATGTGAAGGTAATTGTATATTGAATAAAAAGGACAAACCTATTCGCATTGGACGTCTTGAAAGATTTATAGCGGATTTTGATACAAATATGGATCTAATCCGTGAAAAACTACCTCAAAAGACTAGGGGGAAGGTGGCTGTTATTGGTTCGGGGCCTGCGGGATTAACTGTAGCTGGAGATTTAGCACGTATCGGCTTTAATGTGACCATCATCGAAAAACAAGATGAAGCGGGTGGTGTATTAATGTATGGTATTCCGGAATACCGTCTACCAAAAGATGTGGTGCGTAAAGAAATTAAAAAAATTGAGAACTTAGGCGTAAGTTTCTTAACTAATCATGGTGTTGGAATCGACTTTACAGTTGATACCATCTTCGAACAAGGTTTTGATGCTGTATTTATTGGTTCGGGTACGGCTCAGGCCAAAACCCTCGATACACCGGGATCACACCTAAAAGGAATTATTCAATCTTCGTATTTTCTACAGATGGCCAGTCTATATAGTATTGGACAAATTGATGAAGATGAAGTTCCATTTAGAGAAGGTGAACGAATTGGAATTATTGGTTGCGGTAATGTGGCGATGGATGCGGCTAGAACTGCGATTAAAATGAATGCCAAAGAAGTGACTGTCATCTCAAACGACACCATTGAAAATATGCCTGCTCTCAAAGTAGAATATGATTTTGCGGTGAAAGATGGGGCAAACTTCCTTTGGGAAACCAATACTACTACATTTCTAGGTGATGAAAATAACGAATCGGTTATTGGACTGCGTGCTACGACTCCCGATGGAGAGAAAGAGTTTATGTTCGACCGTATTTTATTGGCTATTGGTTCAAGACCAGCTAATAAAATTGTTTCGACAACAGAAGGAATTAATGTTGACGAAACGGGCTATGTCATCACAAAACAAAAACCTTATGGCATGACCACTCGAAAAGGTGTTTTTGCTGGAGGGGATGTGGTACATAAACCACAAACTGTAGTTTTGGCAATGAAAGATGCCAAACAAGTTGCTGCAGGAATTGCTCAATATGTAGATGCTGTGAAGTTGCTACAAGACTAATAAAATTACTCGTTAATAATTTTAGAAAGGAGGTGCTCAATTGGGTGTCTCCTTTTTTATGTAAGGTGGGTCCTCATCCTGGAATAGAGTTACACTTAAGAAGGTAATGTTATGGAAGAATTAAACACTCAGTATGTTAAACGTAGTAAGAAGGATTATAGTTATCCTTCAAACTCGCAGTCGCAAAGGAATTGAGGATGGTTTTATCACCAAGATCAATGTATGCACAAATATGAAATACTAGGTAGTGCAACAATTACTCGTTGGTATGGGAAATATGGTAACTGTGATGATTATAGTCTAGAATCATCTTTTTTAAAGAAAACACCTGAACAGATACACAACAAGACTCAAAAACTTAAGAGTGCAGAAAAACAAAAACAGTTGCCAGTAAAATCTAGCAATTAGGATGGAAATTATGAATATAGTGTTCTAGTAATCTGTAACCTTAATCTAGGAAGAACAGTAGCGTAACAAAAAATAAAGAACAAAAAAAGGCGTAAAAACAATTCGTTTCTACGCCTTTAATATATTATACTGTGTTCTAATTAGTAAACTAAACGAACATTATCAATCCAAAATGAGTTGCCTGGTGAACCAATGTAGGCTCCACCGTGGCTTGAAGCAAACTGAAGAATGATATGTGTTGGGGTTGCATCAGCATCAGCCCAATCTACCTCTTGAATAGGCACACTCTTACCTTTACTGTTAATGGTATAACGCTCTTCATCTTGAATCTTCATTGACTCTGAATTGAAGAAAGGCTCTTCAGAAATGTTACCGTAGTGAATTGGGTAAGTTTCGTCAATCACCCAATCGGTATCTTCTGTGTAACGCATTGCCATCGTACCAATACGGTGTGCATATACATTCCCTTTTTTATCTTCCCATCTTTTTTGAAGTAACAATACTGCAATTGGAAGGTCTTTCCCTGCCACAGATGATGCACTGCCAAAACCAGTAGCTTTAATACGTTGAAGTTCTCCAGACATTTTCACTTTATAATCGAAGCGAACTGCCTTTGGTTTTTTAGTAAAAGGAATACCCGATACCAAAATCTTTTGTGGGTTACTTACACTCTTAATCGGTTCATTTACCGAACCTAAGAATACAGAACCTGCTGCAAGAACGGTAATATCAATCATACCGAGTACTTTAACGCTTTCCATTCGGGTATCCATACGGGCAGCATATCCGTGTAGGTGTGTTTCTGGAAATACCGAGGTATTTGTTTTTACCACACCTGCAACTTTAGCTAGTACGTTTGATGTAGCCCAAGGCGATACGTTGCTTTTGTAAGCTACAGCACCTTCAATAACCCCTTTAGGTCCAATTGCATAAACATCTTTCATATTACCACCAATGATACCCGACTCTTTAATTCGTCTTGTAATCCATTGGTCCATGTCTCCATACGCTATCGGCTCAACAATTTCTTTAACCTCTGTCGCTGGAGCGACTTTAGCCTCAACTGGTTTTGCCTGCTGTGCAAATAGTGTTCCTGCACTAAATACAGTAGCTAAGCACAGACCGATAATTTTAGTTGTTCTTCTCATAACTGTTATAGTTCTTCATCTAAATGATATCCCCACTGATCAAGTGCGAAAGACCAATTGTCTTTTACCAATTGAACAGTACGTGCATCATATTTATATTTATTCTTCTTATAACCTTTTTTCTTACCTACGTATTTTTCAATCGCAGGACGAGCCACTTCAAAATCTGCTAAGCCCAATGTCTTGTAAATCTTCTCAGTCATGCCCAATGCATCAGCTTCAAAATCTTCGAACTTGACTTCAATTAGATTACCTTCAGGTATTAAGTGCTTGTCATTCTCATATTTATTATACATTTTAGTATAAATATCAAGAATGTTAGCTTCAATTTCCTCGTTACTGATATCTTGCAGTTTCAAAGGCTGAATGGTATTGGTAAAAAAACTACGAGTTGATTCTAAAACTGTAAATGGGTTACGTACTAAGTAAACAAACTTAGCATTAGGGAACATTTTAAGTAGTTCTTTAACCCTACCGGTGTGTGGAGGGTTCTTACTTAAAAACTGATCACCTTTCGTATTCCAAAGCGATATATTAATCAACTTCTTAAATGTTTCTTCAAAAGTATTCAACTCTTCTTCTGTAGCTTTATTGAATAAAAGATATCTGTCGGCATACTCTTGCTGATATTTTGGAAGGAACCAAAAGTTATAATAGGTATATGGCATCATGTTTGACAATGCAAATTCTTCCTCTTGAGGCAAATCTACAGCCAATTCCATATTATCTGTTGGTCGTTTGTCTGGCATCATCCAGCTCATGCTTTTTTTAAAGAAACCTTGTCCCCATAACATCAAGTGAGGGAAGACGGTTTGATACGTTGTGTTGTATCCAAAACGAGTATCGCAAGACAAAACGTTATGAACAAATGTGGTTCCACTTCTCCAGTGTCCTAAGATAAAGACAGGGTCATTTTTCATAGGAACATTTGCTAAACGCTTTTTATATTTCTTGTTTTGAAAATAGGCTAGTGGAGATAGTAATCTACAAACAGCTTTAGTTAATCG
>JASLDF010000033.1 GCA_030151635.1 Bacteroides sp.
ATTTTAAACAGATTTCCGTTCAAGACGGATTAAGTCAGTCAACTGTACGTTGTACTTACTATGATAGTAGGGGCTTTTTATGGATTGGTACCAAAAATGGATTAAATCGATACGAACCTTTCAATCTTCAGGTGTATCAAACCAGTCTTCATACTCCCAATTTACTGCCTTCCAATACCATTAATTTTATTTGCGAGGATAAGACAAATAGACTGTGGGTTGGAACTGAAGCAGGACTTGTTTACTATGACTATTTGGAAGATTGTTTTAATGAAGTTAAGCTGACAAACGGAACGTCTCCTTGGCTACGAACAGCCTATGCATTAGACTCTGGAATTTTATTTGGGGGAAGTGGTGGATTGTTTTATTTCGATTATTCTACAAAAGAATTACTATCGTTCCCCATAAATTATGCTCATTTTGACACCATACAAGATGCCGTTATTTTTCTATCACCTTGGAAAGATAGTCTTTTGTTAATAGGGACTCGCAGAGATGGGCTTTGGATTTACGATAGAAACACTTCTGTTGCCGAGCGTGCTTCGTTTTGCGAATATAAAAATATCATGGGCTATCATTTGGATGAGAATAAAAACCTATGGCTTTCCCCATATAACAAAGGTGTTGTTCAGTATGATAATTTCGGGAAACGATTACAACACTTCACTTCTACAAACTCTAGGTTGAGTGACAATGTAGTCCTAGATATTAAAACAAGAAATGAGGAAGTGTGGTTTGCTACTGATGGATCGGGTATTTCTGTTTGGAATAGTATTTCCAACAACTTTACCTCCTTGAATCATGACCCTGGAGATGTGAATTCATTTCCCGTAAATTCCGTATTGTCTCTCTATGTAGATAAAGCTGATAATATGTGGGCTGGCTCTATTAGGGGCGGATTAGTTGGCATTCGAAAAGTATATATGAAAAGCTATCGTGATGTGGTTCCGAATAATAATTGGGGGCTATCCGAGAAAACAATTCTATCATTGTATGAAGACTCTAGTGGATTAATGTGGATTGGTACAGATGGAGGTGGAGTAAATAGCTTGAATCTTGAGACGAAACACTTTACTCACTTTAAGGAGACTTTTACATTTAAAGTAGCTTCTATAGCAGAGTACGATTCCAGTCACTTATTGTTGTCTGTTTTTAGTCGAGGATTTTATCTTTTCCATAAGCAAACAGGTCAAGTTACGGCGTTTAATCCTTTTACAGAACAGGAAGATAAAGAGTTATTCTATTCGGGTAATTCTGTAAACATATCGTCTTATAGTCCCGATTCTTTATTGTTGTTTGCCAATAAAGTATATCTATATACAATTAGTGAGAATAGGCTAACAGTATTGGGTAAAGATTTCCATCAACAACAACTACAAAGCTTCAAGCATATTCGAAAAAATGAATCATCTCTATATTACTTTGCAAATGCAACTCATATTTATGCTTTGGATGTTGAACAGAATAGTATTAATATTATTTACAAAGCATCTGCAGAAGAGCGAATTCAAACGATTGAAGCGTCGGGAGAAACGATTTGGATTGGAACAAATCGAGGTTTGAAAACAGTTCGTTTAGATGACTTAGTTTCTACCTCAATTGAGAGTGATTTATTTGATGATGTGAACGCTTTAGTATTGAATCCTTTGTCGGGACTTTGGATAGGTGCTCATGGGCAACTTTTTAATCTAAATCCAAGAACAAATATTATAAGTGTATTTGGAGAGTCTTGTGGTGCGGTTTATAATGAATATTTAGCTAAACCTACATGGGTGAGCCAAAGTGGACAAACCTTGCTAGGTGGTGTAATGGGATTGCTAGAGATAGATTCTAATATAGAATGGAATGGCAAGGGGTTGCCCGATTTGTGGTTGTCTGGGTTAAGGCTGGATGGGGTTTTCCACTTGGATATGGTGAAAGAACAGCGGATTTCAATTCCATGGGATTATAGTTCGCTTGAATTAACGGTTATGCCCAAAGATGATGATATATTCCAAGATATAGCTTATCGCTTTCAAATCTTAGGATCTGATGACGAATTTGTAACTGGTGTGAAAAATACACTTTCCTTGTATGCTCTTCCCGTAGGTAGTTATGATGTCAGGGTTAGTTACACATCGCAGAATGGAGTGTGGTCTCCTTATCAAACAGTTCTTAATGTTCGAGTTACACCGCCATGGTGGAGCTCTTGGTGGGGAATATTAGTGTGGATAGTTATTGCACTTGGACTCTTTGGAACTTATCATTTATACGTTACTCGTAAAAGAAAGCGGGATATCGAGTTGTTGAAGAATGATGAGATACAGAAACAGAATGAAGAACGAATTCGTTTTTTAGTGAATGTGAGTCATGAGTTAAGAACTCCTTTGACATTAATGTATGCTCCTCTTAAACGGTTATTGAATCGAATGGATGCAACCAATATCTACTATTCGGAATTGGTTTCTATTTATAGGAAGACAAAGCAGATGCGCAATATGGTAAATATGACTTTAGATATTCGTGAGCTTGAAAAAAGAAAGTTTGATGTATCTCTTACTTCTGTGCATTTGTCAACATTTATCAGTACGGTGGCAGAAGAGTTTACTCCCGAATTATCTGAAAAAGATATTAAACTGGAGCTTGTTGTTGATTACGATGGCTATGTTCAATTGGACCAGACTAAGTGCGAGGTGATTTTGTCCAATTTTCTTATGAATGCATATAAGTTTAGTCCTAACGATTCGACAATTACGTTGTCTGTTTATAAGAAGGATATGAATATTCATTTTGAAGTCTCGGACGAAGGAATTGGATTGTCGGATGAGGATTTAAAATCTGTTTTTGAACGTTTCTATCAGGGTTCGCATACCGTAAAGGGCTCTGGAATAGGTTTGTCTTATGCTAAAGTGTTGGTCAATGCACAGCAGGGTGTTATAGGGGCTCATAACAATAAAGAGTCTGGAGCTTCTTTTTGGTTTGAAATTCCGTTGAACGGAATCGAGGTTAAGGAAAGATTATTAACATCTATGGATGAAGGTGTAGATAAGCTTTCTATACACAACTATCCTATCAATCCAGTTGAAATTAATGCAAAGCTATATTCACTTGCAATTGTTGAAGATGATTTAGAATTAAGAGAGTTTATTGCAACTACCTTTAGGGCATATTTTAAAGAGGTTTTTGTTTGCTCTAATGGAGAAGAGGGCTTAAAGGTAATAGAAGACAAGCAACCAGATTTAGTCGTGAGTGATGTGATGATGCCTAGAATGGATGGTTTTGAATTGTGTAGAGCGATTAAAAACACAGCAGATATAAGTCATATTCCTGTTGTGTTATTGACAGCTAGGGTGGATGAATTTAGCGAAAAGATAGGATATAAGATGGGGGCCGATGCCTATATTGCTAAGCCGTTCGATATAGATGATCTTGTTTCTTTGGTAAAGAATCTCCTATACACACGTAATAAAATCAAAATGAAGGTTCTTGGTGCAGAGAATATTCTTGATTCGGTTAATAATACCTTTAGCCCTAATGATGAGTTGTTTACAGAGAAGTTAAATTCAATTATTACGGATCATATTGCAGATCCTGAGTTAGATGTTCAATTTATTGCCAATGAAATAGGTATGAGTAGAGCCTCTTTATACAACAAGTTAAAAGCTATTGGTGGTGTAGGAGTTAATGATTATATCATTTCGTGTAGAATAAATAATGCTTGTGTTTTATTATTGGAAACAGATCAAAACATTGGAGAAATATCGGATGCTGTTGGTTTTAATAATCAACGTTACTTTAGCACAGTCTTTAAGCAAGTGAAAGGAGTATCGCCTTCCGCATATCGTAAGCAGTAGTGAAGTTCACTACTGCTCAGACACTCTTTATATCAACTCTCTTTTAGTTTTAAAATAGTTCAAGTCGTCTTCAAGGCTAATACCGACAGTAGTGAGCATATTACCAACAAGTGCAGCGCTGATTCCATTTTTTATGATGGAGTCTAAATCATCTTTAATGAGTGCTCGCCCTGCAGCAAAACGGACTTCGGCAGTGGGGTTGAAAATTTTAAATATGGCATAAGCTCTTCCAATTTCTTCGGTTGTTAATGGGTTGTTTTTTTCCATTGAAGTTCCTTTAATGGGTATTAAAATATTGATAGGGATAGAATCTACTTGTAAATCTCGTAGCATTAATGCCATCTCAATGCGTTGTTCTTCCGTTTCACCCATACCGATAATGCCTCCTGAGCAAATGGTCATACCTACTTTTTGAGCCAATCGAATGGTCTTGATTTTATCATCAATGGTATGTGTAGTGCAAAGCTGTGGAAAAAAAGAGGCTGCTGTTTCAAGGTTGCAATGGTAGCGACTAACTCCAGCCTCGTATAATTTCTTAAGTTCTTCTTCTGTTGATAACCCTAACGAAGCGCAGTATTGCACCTTAGAGTGGGTCTTATTTAGAGTTTTGTAGGTTGAGGCTATCTTGTCAATATCCTTTGGTGATAATTTGCGTCCGCTAGCTACCAAAGACAGCCTTGATATCTGATGATTTGCGGCTATTGTGGCTTCTTTCATTATCTCTTCTGTTGATGATAATGAATATAAAGGTGCATCGGTTTGGTATTGTGAAGATTGGGCACACCATTTGCAGTTCTCTGTACACGCTCCCGATTTTGCATTGATAATCATGCAAGTTGAAAAGTGTTGTCCATTTACTTGTTTACGCAGTTTATCTGCTAAAGCTGTTAACTCTTCACTTTCCAGTGCAGCTATAAAGTTCTTAGCCTCTTCCAATTCAATAGGAAGATTACTTAATATGGCATTTATCATTTTAAATACTCTTCTTTATGGCTTCAATAACAGTATTGCTAAAGTTGTTTTTTTCCAACTCGTTTATCCCTTTGATGGTAAGTCCACCAGGTGTCGTTACTTTATCAATCTCTGTTGATGGATGATTCTCTGGATGATTTACTAATAAAGTTCCAGCTCCAATTGCAGCTTGAGCAGCCAATAATTTCGCCTCTTGCGGAGTCAGTCCTAACTCTACACCTGCTTGCATACTAGCTTGAATGTACTTGAATAAATAGGCAATGCCACAAGATGCGATAGATGTAGCAGCCGCCATTTTGTCTTCTGCTACAAATAAATTTGTACCTAGTGGTTTAAACAAACTATCTATAAGTTCATTTTGTTGCTTTGTAGCTCCGTAGCTAGAAATGATATTCATACTCACTAAATCAGCGATTGCAGTATTGGGTATGATACGGTAGAATGTGGTAACTTTAGGAATGTGATTTTGAAGCGTCTCAAAACAGATTCCAGCAGCAACAGAAACAATGACTTGGTTGGAATTAAATTGAATGGTTTTAACAACAGATTCAATGAGCCATGGTTTTACCGCAAGGATTACAATATCTGCATCGTTAACGCCTTCTTGATGGTTTTGTGTAATAGAAATGTTGGGATACTCTTCTTTTAATAGTTCTAGCTTGTTTAAAGAACGATTAATGACACAAATCTCGGCAATTCTAGGATTTGGATTTGAGGCTAGACCTCGGGCAATGGCGCCACCCATATTACCTGCTCCAATTATGGTAATTTTCATGTAGATTATTTTTTCATTGTAAACAAATATAAAATGAAAAAAGGAATAAAGCATCTCATCTTTATTCCTTTTCCTAATTATAGCAATTCTTTTAAATTTAAAATGAATTGTTTTGCGTCCTCTTGCGTTAAACAGAGAGGAGGTAGAAGGCGAATGGTATGTGTACCACTGACGCCTGTGAAAATGTGTTTCTCGTGAAGTAGTTTAGATCTTAAATCCTTGATTGGTTCATTAAATTCTAGACCTATCATTAATCCTTTTCCACGAACTTCTTTAATTTGAGGAATCGTTTTCAGCTTATCTGTTAAGTATTGTCCCACTGTAGCCGCATTTTCGATGAGGTTTTCTTTTTCCATAACTTCCAATACAGATAGGGCAGCACTACATGCCAAATGGTTACCTCCAAAGGTTGTTCCTAACATACCGTAGGTTGGTTTGAAAATTGGACTAATTAATAGCCCCGCCATTGGGAAACCGTTGGCAATACCTTTTGCCACTGTAATGATATCAGGTTTTATGCCAGAATATTGGTGTGCAAAGAATTTACCAGATCGTCCGTAGCCCGATTGAATTTCATCAAGGATTAAAACAGCTTGATGTTGTGTACAAAGTTTTCGAAGTTCTTGTAAAAACTCATTCGTAGGACTAACAATTCCTCCTACACCTTGTATTGGCTCAATAATTACTGCCGAAACATCACCTGTTGACAACTCCTTCTTAAACGCTTCAATATCGTTTAGTGGTAGGTGTTTAACATGTTTGTTATTGTTTATCGGAGCAATAATTTTCGGATTGTCTGTTGCCTCAACTGCTAGTGATGTTCTTCCATGAAATGACTTTTCGAAAGCCAACACTTTCGTCTTGTTGTTTAGGAATGAAGCCAGTTTAAGTGCGTTTTCATTGGCCTCGGCACCAGAGTTAATAAGGAATAGCTGATAGTCGGGATAGCCAGAAGCTTCTCCTAGTTTTTTAGCTAACTCTTGTTGCAGCTTATTGATTACAGAATTCGAGTAAAATCCAAGTGTCGCTACTTGATTAGAAATAGCATTGACATAGGTAGGGTGGCAGTGACCAATAGAAATAACTGCATGGCCTCCGTATAGGTCAAGGTATTTATTACCTTCTTCGTCCCAGACATTGCATCCTTCACCTTTAACAATGTTTATATCGAATAGTGGATAGACATCAAATAAATTCATAATTTTTTAAAATGCGCTAGGCTTTAGTTTGAGTCCAACAGTTTCTACTAGGTTAAACATGAGATTCATGTTATGCACAGCTTGTCCTGCAGCACCT
>JASLDF010000042.1 GCA_030151635.1 Bacteroides sp.
ACAATAGCCGTAATGGGTATTCTAAGAAGACCATAAAGACCAGCTATGGAGATGATCAAATAAGAGTTCCTCGAGATCGAGATGCTAGTTATAACCCAATGATTATACCTAAACGTAAAAGTATGGTAGAGGGTCTAGAAAACGTTATTGTATCTCTTTATGCCAAAGGAATGAGTGTTTCAGATATAGAGGAGCAAATACGTGAGGTTTACAATTTTGATGTCTCCTCATCCACGATCTCTGATCTCTCGTATTACAGATGCTGTTATAGCTGATATTGTTGCTTGGCAAAAAGACCCTTAAAGCCTGTATATCTCATTGTTTGGATGGATGGTATTGTCTCAAGGTTCGAGAAGGTTCTAAGATCATAAATAAGACCATCTATATTGCAGTAGGATTAAGTCGTGATGGGCTTAAAGAAGTACTAGGCTTATGGCTGGGCAAGAATGAGTCCTCAGCCTTCTGGATGACTGTTTTGACCGATTTAAAGGTTCGTGGTACAGAGGATATCTTAATTACTGCTACGGATAACTTAAATGGCTTCACAGAGACTATACGCACCGTTTTTCCTGAATCCAAGACTCAGATCTGCATCGTGCATCAAATCCGTAATGCCTGTAGATAGGTAGTTTGGAAAGACAAAAAAAGTTTACCTCTGATATGAAGAATATCTATAATGCACCTAACAAAGAGGCTGCGGCAGCTGCTCTAGAGGATTTTGCTGCTAAGTGGGATTCTAAGTACTCATATGCCGTACAAAGCTGGAAAAACAACTGGGAGGAGCTCACAGTATTCTTTGAGTATCCGGTAGAGATCAGAAAAGTCATCGTATACAACTAACTTAATCGAAAACCTTAATGGGGAGCTTAGAAAGTATACCAAGAACAAATTATCGTTCCCTACTAATGACTCTGTGATGAAATCAGTATATTTCCGTTAGAGAGGCCACAAAGAAGTGGTCAATGCCTATTAGGGACTGGGGCATCATTTTAAATCAGTTCCTAATTATTTACAAAGAAAGGGTCAGGCTATAACAATACCCCAACCCAAGCTTCATTTACTTAAACACTTGCTGAGACAGTGTCTTATATAATTTAAATTATCATCTTAGAATGTCCATTTCATAGCCAGTGTTGGAATGCAATAGAATCCATCTCTTCCTTCAAAGTTATGACTTAACTTCACTTCTGACCCCACACTCAACTTACACTTGTCGCTAACACCTTTTAATGCATTAAGGTTAAACCAAAATTGAGGTTCAGCTAAGAAAATCACTTTTCCATACATAGTTTCTTCTCTCCAGAAGTCTGCAAAACCCATAAAAGAGAACATCGCTTTATTAAAATGTAAATACCACGATGTAGTCAATTGAAAGCTCTGAGGAGAATTATGTTTTTGTAAATACTTATAAAGCAAACTAAAGCTCATTCCTTTAGAAAAATCTTTTGCTGCAAGGTTATAAGTACCTCCAATTAAAAAGGCATTGTTTAGAAATGCTTTATTTTCGACCATTCCTTTAACAATACCTCCATTATATTCTAAATGTAAATTCACTGGGCAATTGCGTGACAATTTTATTTGTCGGAAAATTTCCATGTACGCATTTGTAACTCCTGTTTTTGAATAACTCATATCCACGAAGAAGAACGTATTTCCCCAAGAGTCTGGAATGAAATGTTCTATGGTAGAAGTCAAAAGAGGTCTTCCGTCCAATTCGTTGTAAAGAGATCTTCCAAAGTCATAATGAACTTGGATGTTTTGAGCTCTAACAGCTCCACTAATAGCTAAGACTAAACAAATAGCAACTAAAAATCGTTTCATTCTGATATACATTTTTTATGAAGTCGCAAAATTAACTATTTTTACATCAATAAACATAATAACACACTAAAATATTATGAATGAAAAAAATATTGAAGTTCACCCATTAGAACCTTTTTTGCCAGTTAATGCAAAAGTGTTGATGATGGGTACTTTTCCCCCTCCTTTAAACAGATGGAGTACACACTTTTTTTATCCGAATTTCACAAACGATATGTGGAGAATAATGGGTATTATCTTCTATCAAGATAAAAATAGATTTATTAATCTTTCAGATAAAACCATAGACACAGAGCAAATATCAACCTTGTTTAAGACCATTGGTTTCGCTTTATGCGATACGGTATATGAAGCACATCGCCAAAAAGGCAATGCGTCAGACAAATTTCTAGAAGTCGTTACTCCTCGAAACATCCCAGAGCTATTAGAAAGAATCCCTGCATGTAGAACAATATTAACTACTGGGGAAAAAGCAATGGAGGTGGCGTGTGAACAATTTGGCATTAAAGAGGTTCCTAAGGTAGGCCAATTTATAGAAGTAGACTTCAATGGCGAAAGTATAAAACTATACCGCATGCCCTCCTCTTCTCGGGCATATCCTTTAAAGGTAGAGAAGAAAGCTGAAATATACAAAGTGCCTTTACAAGAAATTTTTAATCTTTAAATTATAGAATCATGAGTGTATTATTCGTACAATATCCTAAGTGTGGAACTTGCCGTAATGCTAAGAAATGGCTGGAAGAAAATAATGTTCAATTTAACAACCGTCATATTGTAGAAGAAACTCCTACAAAAGAGGAGTTGTCCACTTGGATTAGAAGCAGCAAACTACCTATCAAGAAGTTTTTTAACACCAGTGGTATGATTTATCGTGAGATGCAATTAAAAGATAAACTACCCAGCATGAGCGAGGACGAGCAACTTAACCTTCTAGCTTCTAATGGGATGCTTATAAAGCGTCCCATCTTGATAAAAGGCAACGAAGTATTGGTTGGATTTAAAGAAGCTGATTGGGATAAATTATTACGATAATTTTATTAGGCTATACTTGTTTGTTAAGAATAAAGCAGTATATTTGCACACGCAATTACGGGTGTAGTTCAGTTGGTAGAGCACTAGTCTCCAAAACTAGGTGTCGGGAGTTCGAGCCTCTCCGCCCGTGCAGAGGACCTAATTAGAATTTTTCTAGTTAGGTCTTTTTTATTGTATATTGTTTCCCCCTTCATCTATATTCTGAACTTTTGCACATTTATTCTATTTCCTTCCTATAGATACCCCTAAAGAGATTTATAAAGAACACTAAGTAAGATATTGATTAATTAAAGCTATATTTACAACTGTTTAGGTATTGTTGCTTTTTCTAAGTTAACAATAAAAGGGAATCAGGTGTAAATCCTGGACAGACCCGCTGCTGTAAACTTCAAAAAAGTTTTAAGTTACTACAAGCCACTATTTGTAATACAAATGGGAAGGACACTTAAAAAGAAGTAAGTCAGAAGACCTGCCTAAATAAAATGGTTGGAAGGCTTTCGTGGATATAGAGCTTAAAACAAATATTTTCATGCGACTAATCGTAATGTAATTCTGAATGAGTATTACAATGGATCATCGAATTTTGACAGTTTATTGTCATACTATTCGTGTGTCAAGTCTCACCAACCCTGAGAAATTGGATTAATATTTTATACTTATAAATTTTATTAAACATGAGACATTTTAAAGTAATCCATCTTTTTATCCTAGTTGCTATCGCTACTATAGGACTAGTGAGTTGTAGTGATGACAACGAAAAGAATTCAGGTAACATTGCCCATAAAATTGAGCTAGAAGCTACTGTAACCCGACTCAATGAAGACTCTAAGAGCATACAACAGTTAATTGTATCCCTACTGAATGATGAGAAAGTTACTGATTTAACATCAGATGAAAAAGAAACCCATCTAACCTACTCTTCGGAAGCTGTAGTTAAGATGATTAAAGGAAAACAAAATCCTAAAATTCCTACACTTAGTGTTCACCAAGAAAACGACACGTATTTCTGGGTAATCTTATACAAAGGCAACAAACATTGGCTAGAAAAGAATGGAACTAAAATTCCTGTATACTCTACACCTAGCACAAGGATGGCTTATTCCAGAACGACAGCTCCTTTTGTATATCCTATTATGGGAACAAATGAACAAGAAAATTGGACTATTGACTTAGGCAATGGACCCGAAGAGTTTTTAGATGAAAACAAAGAGCCTGTAAAAGCCATTGGAGATTCCAAAGTTAGTTTGATTAGCTTTAACCTAGATGATGCTAACGAGATATTTGTACAGTTCAACGATGATGTCTATTTCAGCTTCAAAAGAACTGACGTGACCTTCTCTTTCGATACGGACGAAGTCCAATATCTACCCGTATTGTTCAATTACGATGAAGAAAAAACAATTTCTTTTAAAGCGATAAATATTACTGATGTTACAGTTGATAAAATTAGTGATGGCTGGAGCTATAAATTAAATAATGAGGATAATACAATCTCATTAATTGCACCAAAATCGAACGATTTGAATATAGAAACCGAAGCATCTATTACGCTCAAAGGAAAAGACAAAAACGACATAACCTATACAACTTCATGTTATGCCTATACGGTGGATTACACACATCCTCTTGGCACCTTCGTTGTATTAGAAGGGAATATGACTTCAGAAAATGGTAATTTAGGATATTTTGACCAATATATGCGCAGACACGATGACATATATGAAGTTGCAAACAACAAAGAGCATGGTAACGTACTGCAAGATATATTTATCGCAAATGATAAAATCTACTTAATCAACCAAAATGGCCCTCAACAAGATGGTGCAGAAAGATTTGAAATATGTGATGGCCGAACTATGAAAGTAGAATATGAACACCCAATGGCCTTTTTGAGTGATGGAGGTATCCCAACTTGGCCACAACATATCATTGTAGCTGAAGATAAGTTATTTATTCAATACTCAACTTCTGATATGGAGTTAAGCTCGGGAATTCGCGTGTTTGATCTAAAAACCAAGAAACTGGAACCTAAAGATATAGAGGGAACTTATGGTGCATTTACAAAAGATGGTGCATTAAAAGGACGAATGGTTTTATCTCGTGGGAAGATTTTCGCTGGATTAGGCAGTGGGTTAGTTATTATAGATCCTATTGAATCTAAAGTTATCAAAACAATAACTTATGAAGGTCAAGTTAAAGGCATTGTAAAAGCAGCAGATAATAACATCTACATTGCAGTAGCAGGAAACTTCACAGGATCTGTTTATTCACCATCATTCACTTCAAATCCACAAATTATAGGTATAAATCACGAGGGGATAGAAATCTACAAACACGATCTGGGAAATGATGTCCAATTTCCTGTTGCAACTTGGTCGCCAGGCATAGGTCTAGCTGCTAGCTTTAATAAACCACACATTTATTTGGCTACTTCTATGGACTTTACTATTCATACCGCTTCTAGATTTAATTATGAAACAAAAGTTTTAGAGAAAGACCTCATTTCTACTGATGATAAAAACTTATATGGGTATATGGGGATACATCCTACGACTGAGAACTTATTCGTTGGAACATCTCCTAATTACTTAAGTGGTGATATTTTCGAGTGGAAAGTTGCTTCAGATGGCAAACTATCTGATTTGACAATTCATGAATTTGATAAAGCAAGTCCGGCAGGAATGGATTTTGCTTACCGATTTACACCAGAATTTATTAATAAATAATTGGGAAACAACATACTCAATTACAATTATAAAAGAAAACGGCTTCAATTTCATAAAATGAAATTGAAGCCGTTTTTTATATTAACTTTTTGATTACATCAAAATTACTAAAACTTGTCTTGGACCATGAGCACCAAACACTAGTGCTTGCTCAATATCTGCTGTCTTAGACGGACCAGACATAAACACTCCAAATTCATATTTTTTATCATCAAGCCACTTATATGCTTCATGCATATTGTTTAGAAGATTTTTCTTTTCAAGTAAAATTACTAGACCTTCAGAAATAAAAAATAAAGCTTTATGTTTAATCTCTTGAGGAATCCAAATTGCTGCATTTTCAGCAACTCCTACTTTTCCTTGTACAATACCAAGATCTGTGCCATCTAACTCTTGAGATTTAGCAAGATCATCTGGATTGAAAGTTGCACATTTCACAAATGGCAGATTAGAACCAATACGTTTAGCATCTGGGAAATTTTTCTTGATGACATCATCAAGAGATTCTCCTTCTTGAAGAACGTGAGTTGTTCCACCTACGATTTTATTAATCTCAATAAACCTTTCTACTTTATTATCAAAAGTTATCGGTTTCTCCATTGCCAAGTTAGGCATTGGGTTGTTAGCATGTGTATTTTCTTTTACAGCTTTTAAAATTTCTTCGCGGCTACTCATTTTTTACCCCCCTTTTTCTCTATTTTATTTTTCTTCCACATTGAGTTGAAGCTTTCGCTTGCAAATTCTGGAAGTTCACGACCTTTACCCCACTCATTCAAACCATTGTAAAGCATAAATCTAGGCATATGATTTGCAATAGGTGCTACTTTTAAACCAGCATTAAATAGTTTTGGACGTTTAACAACAAAGTTAATACCGTTAGACATCATTTTCTTATCAAAAGCAGACTTACCAATTTTAGGTAATAGCTGTCTCCAGCGATAAATTTGTTCTCCAAGGTCAATTTTAGCAGGACAAACATTTGAACACGACAAACATAGAGAACACGCCGATACGTTGTCGTAATATTTGTTAGGATCTTTACTCATACCCAAATTGATACCAATAGGACCTGGAATGAAATAAGTATAAGAGTAACCACCACTTCTACGGTAAACAGGGCAAGTATTCATACAAGCTCCACAACGAATACAGTTTAAAGTATTGATGTGTTCGTCATTAGCCAGCATTTTAGTTCTACCGTTATCAACGATAATGATATGATATTCTCCACCTTCACGGGGTTTTCTATAATGAGATGTGTATGACGTAATTGGTTGTCCAGTAGCGGAACGAGCCAACAAACGAGTAAATACACCTAGAGATTCTAGATTAGGAACTATTTTTTCAAGACCAAAGGCTGCAATATTCAATTTTGGACAAGATGTACCCATATCCGCATTACCTTCGTTGGTACAAACCACAACGTCACCGGTAGATGCAACCGCAAAGTTACATCCGGTCATTGCTGCTTCCGCATCAACAAACTTATGTCGTAGATTTAGACGTGCAGCATGAGTTAAATAGGTTGGATCATTGTTTCCTTTATCAGTTCCCAAGTCTTTTTCAAATTGCTCTCCAACTTGTTCACGTTTAATGTGGATAGCAGGAAGCACAATATGGCTAGGAGCAAGGTTCATTAATTGAAGAATACGTTCACCAAGGTCTGTTTCAACAACATCAATTCCTTTCTCTATTAAAAAAGGATTCAATTCACATTCTTCTGCAAGCATTGATTTACTCTTCACAAATTTCTTAACCTTATGGTCGTTTAAAATTTTGTAAACAATATTTCTATACTCTTCAGCATCTTTAGCCCAGTGCACAATTGCACCATTTTTTTTCGCGTTTTCTTCAAATTGAACTAACAATTCTCCAAGGTGGCTGTTAGAATATTTTTTGATTTCACTGGCTTTGCTACGTAATTCTTCCCATTCTGGGACATCTTTACTAATTTTGTCTCTTTTAGAGCGGACTAGCCATAGTGTTTCATTATGCCAATCTACTCGAGCAGTGTCTTTTAAAAACCGATCGGCTGCTTTTGAATGTTTTGTACTCATAATCCTGAAGCTAAAATTTCAACAATCGAGATTGTTTTAATTGGTAGTTTATCGCGTTTAATTACACCTTGCATATGCATCATACAAGAGCTATCTGCACCTGTAATATATTCTGCACCTGTAGCCATGTGATCTTTTACTTTATCTTGACCCATACAAGTAGAAACACCTTGCTCTTCTACGGCAAACATACCTCCGAAGCCACAACATTCGTCAATGTGTTTAGGCTCAAAAACTTCTATGCCTTGTACTAGGCCTAGTAAGTCTCTCAACTTATTATAATAAGGTATATTCAACTCACTAGGCGAAGATAGTTTCAACTCTCTTACACCATGGCAACTATTATGGATACTTACCTTGTGAGGGAATTTAGCAGGCAATGATTTTGGTTTAACCACATCATGAATAAATTCACAGATATCGTAAATCTTTTCTGCACTCTCACACTTGTGACCTTCTTTTTCCAAAATTTCTGGATGATGATCTTTAACAAAAGCAACACAACTAGCTGATGGACCTACAATGTAGTCATAAGTCTTAAAAAGCTCCTCAAAACGTTTTGCCACATCGGCTGCTTTATCTTCGTAACCTGCGTTAGCCATTGGCTGTCCACAACATGTTTGGTCAAGTGGATAGTCAACATCTACTCCTAAACTTGTTAGTAATTTATAAGAAGCAACTCCAACATTTGGATAAATTGCATTTACGTAACAAGGAATGAATAACCCAATTTTCATAGTAGTAATAAATTTCTATTTGTAGTTTATTTTCTGTTTTTATCTATGTTTTGTGTAGATAACGAAGCAAATTTACAATAATCATAAAGGAATCATTAATGAATGAAGTTGTTATTAAACATAAAAAAGGGCATTTTTCATAAAAAATGCCCTTTAATTAAATATATCCAATTGATATATGCAGATTGCAATATAAACAATTCAGATAGAATCTATTTTGATTTTAGAGAATGCTTTTCAGCTTTTCGTTAAGGTAAATCTGTAGTTTAGATTGTGCCATCGCCAATTTAGACTCCCAGTCGGCAACAGAATTTTCACCAATTATATCTGTCACACATTTAACAGAGATGAACGGAATATCTAACTGTTCACAAACAAAAGCTTGTGCATATGCCTCCATATCCACTACATCTCCTTCTACATCCAAATTATTTGTTACGAAACTATCACCAGTATTACACACACCACCTTTAGGCCAGCTCATTGCTACATTTTTTTCCAGTAGTGTCAAAGTTGTATCTTGAGTACATCCTAAACGCAATGCATCTGCAACAGACCGCAAATCTCTATCAATAAATTGAGTGCAACAAATAACATCACCCACTTTATGATTAACAGACCCAGCAGTACCAATATTAAGAACTGCATCTGGTTTAAAGCTTTCAATAACTTGAGTTAAATAGTGTGCCGATTTTACTTTTCCAATACCCGTTTTTAGATATAAGAACTCCATGTCATCCCACAAGATTTCAATACGTTCTTGATCGACTGCGTACGTAACCAATATTTTTTTTTCGTCTTCTTCCATTGTTAAATAATTATCCTAGTAGCTTCATTAATAAACCAACAATATTAAATGTATTTTTTCATTAACCGTACCCACAATAAATACCCTTCACCTAATAGATGAAGGCCATCATTAGTGTACTTTATATTCATTAAACCAGTTTCCGAATCAACGAAATGTGGATATAAGTTTATGAATTCTGCTCCCCATGATTCAGTTTTAGAGAGTAAAAGCTCATTAATTTTAAGAACTACATCACCTTTTGATGTATGAGATTGGAACATTCCTAAAGTCTTATTCATTGGTAGTAAACTCTGAACATAAACCCGAGTACGAGGAGAATCCTGTTTTATTTTCAATACAATCTTCTCAATTCCTTCAGTAATTTCTTCAGCCGAAGAACCTCGATTAACATCATTGATACCAATAAGAAGGAAAATCTTTTTAGGTTGTCCTTTAGTTAAGTAGTCTAACCTATCATAAACACCAGCACAAATATCACCACTTATGCCACGGTTTTTTACGTGTTTATTATTAAATAACTCAGCCCATTCTGCACCATTAGTGATACTATTTCCCAAGAATATAATATCTTTTTTGTTTATAGGTAATTTTTCGAATAGAGTGTTACGTTGATAATAGAATGTTGAGTATTTATTAGATTGTGCAAAAACACTTGCTAAATTTCCCAAACTAACCAACATGATAAAGGCGAATATTAGACTTCTTTTTTTCATTACATTTTATAATTTAGTTAGAAAAACAAAAATATAAAGTTTCCATTATCCCTCCTATTATATTGAAGAGATAAAAATAAAAAGATTCACCTCCAGCAGTTCCTAAAATAAATAGCCTATAAAACCTCTTTAAATAATATTTAATTAGTATATTTAGCCTTATAAATTCTTTTTAAATGTTTTTGATATTAACGTGATTGTTGTATTTTTGTAATTAAATGTGGTAATAAAATGGCGGAAACAGAGAATTTAGGTCAAAGCACATTTGATGATAAAATGCAAGAATTCATATTCTCTTTTAGAAAATTAAAAGAGAATAATGAGACTTTAGAAGAACTTTTAAAGGAGGAAAAAAGAGCCCATTTGGAACTAATTAATAAACATCGAAGTTTAGAGATAGATTATCAGAACTTAAAAACTGGATTAACTATTAAACCGAACCGAAAAGACATTAAAGAAACCAAAGCTCAACTAGCTAAATTAGTGCGTGAGGTCGATAAGTGTATCAGATTATTAAAATATTAAGATGAAATCACCTATAGACGATAATTTGAATATCAAAATAAACCTAAATGGCAATATGTATTCACTTACAATTAAACGTGAAGATGAAGAAATTGTACGTGCGGCAGCCATGAAGGTGAATAATTTAATAAATATTGTCAACGAAATGTATGATCCGAATACGATCAGCATGGAACAGAAAGTTACGCTTGTGGCATATCAATTTGCAATGAATGAATTAAGACAAAGCAAATCATATGAAAACAATCCGTATAAAGAGTCTATTACAAAAGTCGAAAAAGAACTAGAAAGACTCTTAAGAAATGACAGTAAGAACTTATAAAATAAAATTTACCTGCTACAGGTAGAATAATATTATTTTATAACAAAAAATATTAACTATTTACGAAATTCACGCACTGCTATTTTTAATTATCTAAAGATTAAAAATAATGCAGTGCGTTTGTTTTTTTATATAAAACAATAATTTAAATGACAACAACAATCTTAATACCAATTATCTGCTTTATTGTAGGTGCGGCGTTAGTCTACCTACTCAATAAATCAGTCTTTAAAAAGAAACAACTCAAGATGCTTGAGGAGGCTGAAGATAAAGCGAAAAATATGCTCAAGGATGCCGAAAATGAGGCAGAAGCTATCAAGAAAAACAAGCTGCTTGAAGTAAAAGAAAAGTTCTTAAATAAAAAGTCTGACCTAGAGAAAGAGGTGGCAATTCGTAACCAAAAAATTCAGCGTGTAGAAAACAAACTGAAACAAAGAGAACTTAGTATTAAACAAAGCCAAGAAGATGTTAAAAAGAAATTTTCGGAAGTAGATATTATTCGCGAAAATCTAGAAACTCAACTGGGTATAATTGATAAGAAACAAGAAGAGTTAGATAAAGTAACAAACCAAAAAATAGAAATCCTAGAAAACCTGTCTAGTCTATCGGCTGAAGAAGCAAAAGCTCAGCTTATTGAATCTCTAAAAGAAGTTGCTAAAAGTGAAGCTCAATCCTATATCAATGATATTATTGACGATGCTAAACTTACAGCAAATATGGAAGCAAAACGCATTGTTGTACAATCTATACAACGTGTAGCTACTGAAACAGCTATTGAAAATTCAGTAACTGTTTTCCATATTGAATCTGATGAGATTAAAGGACGTATTATTGGTCGTGAAGGTAGAAACATTCGAGCACTTGAAGCTGCAACCGGTGTCGAAATCGTAGTTGATGATACCCCCGAAGCAATTGTATTATCTGCTTTTGACCCTGTTAGAAGAGAGATTGCTCGTTTAGCACTACACCAGTTGGTTACTGATGGACGTATTCACCCTGCAAGAATTGAAGAGGTTGTTGCTAAAGTGAAGAAACAAATTGAAGAAGAAATTATTGAAACTGGTAAAAGAACAACAATCGACTTAGGTATTCACGGTCTTCACCCTGAATTAATAAGAATGATTGGTAAAATGAAATATCGTTCTTCTTATGGACAAAACTTACTGCAACACTCTCGTGAAACTGCCAATTTATGTGCTGTTATGGCATCTGAATTAGGTTTGAATCCGAAAAAAGCAAAAAGAGCTGGTCTGCTGCACGATATTGGTAAGGTGCCTGATGAGGAGCCAGAATTACCACACGCACTACTTGGAATGAAATTAGCTGAGAAATTCAAAGAAAAAGCTGATATTTGTAACGCTATTGGTGCTCACCACGATGAAGTTGAAATGACTAGTTTAATTGCTCCAATCGTACAAGTTTGTGATGCTATTTCTGGTTCGCGACCTGGTGCTCGTAGAGAAATCGTTGAAGCATACATCAAGCGTTTAAATGACCTTGAACAAATCGCATCTTCTTACCCAGGTGTAACTAAAACTTACGCAATTCAAGCTGGTAGAGAACTTCGTGTTATTGTAGGTGCTGATAAATTAAATGATTTTGATTCTGAGAAATTATCAAGTGAAATTGCTCAAAAGATTCAAGATGAGATGACTTATCCAGGGCAAGTTAAAATCACTGTGATTAGAGAAACTCGCTCTGTAAGTTTTGCAAAATAAAACATTTTTATAAAATATAGTAAAGGGCAGTAGTGTACA
>JASLDF010000043.1 GCA_030151635.1 Bacteroides sp.
CAACCTATGCCTACTGGTGTAGGCCGAGTAATTCGTAATGCAGGTAAATCCGTAAGTAAAGGTGTGGAGTTAGGAATGCTTGCCCAATTTACAGAAAACTTTGTTCTGAGGGCAAACTATGGCTACACCAAAGCCATTTATAAAAGATATAATTACATCAATCCGAAAGATCAACAAGTTGTTGACTTCAAGGAGATGAAGATTCCAAACCTACCCAACCAAACCGTATCTGCTGATGCGTCTTACACCTTTAGACCACTTCGATATGTAGACAGCATTGAACTAGGAGTTACCTACTTAGGGACAGGGAAGATATATTGGACAGATAACAATGCATTTCATCAAGGGTATTACAACCTGTTAAACGGACGAATTGCAATTCAGAAAAATCAAATAGGCATTTCAATTTGGGCAAAAAACATAACTAATACGAGCTATGCTTCCTATTGCTTTATGACAAATGCACTTCATGGCCAACAAGGTCGCCCTTTCACAATAGGAGGAACATTCACCTATTCTTTTTAATCCAAACAATCGCATAAACAAATGTCAAAACCAATAGAACAACAGCTAATTGAACAAGCCAATATTGGAAAAGTGAGTAAATTTAACCTACTCACTTTCTTCTTTCTCTATATAGCTCAATCCATACCAAAAAGTTTTTTCTCGACCATTATTCCAGTAATTATGCGTCAAGAGAACTTCGAACTTTCAACCATTGGCATCATGCAATTAATAAAGTTACCTTGGGTTTTAAAATTTTTATGGTCCCCCTATGTAGATCGGAAGTGCAATACATTGTCCGACTACAAAGCGTGGATTTTAGGCTCCGAAATTGTATATGCGTGTTGCATATTTGCAGTTGCTTTCTTGGACTACACCGTAAATTTCAATACGGTCATAACATTGGTCGTTATCTCTTTTGCAGCCTCGGCTACACAAGATATTGCAACAGATGCATTGGCAGTTTTATCTTTTAAAGATCGAGACAAAAGCTTAGTCAACAGTATGCAGTCAATGGGTAGCTTTGGTGGAGTAATGATTGGATCCGGGTTACTTCTACTGCTTTTTCAAAAGATGGGCTGGAGTAGCTTACTCCCCTATTTGGCAGTTTTTGTCCTACTGGCCCTCATCCCCCTATTTTGCAATAAAGGATTAACCATCAGAAACAGAAAGATAAAACAACAAGCCTCAACAAAAGATATTCTCTATTTCTTTACCCAGAAAAGACCCATCGGGAGGCAAATTGGATTCTTGTTTCTTTATTATGCAGGAATAATCGGAACTTTAGCCATGCTCAAGCCCTACTTAGTCGATTTGAAATATAACATGGCTCAAATTGGTTTTATGTTTGGAATTGTAGGAACTGCAATAGGGTTTATAGCTTCATTTGCAGGTGGATTTATAGTGCGTAGATTAGGACATTACAAATCTCGAATTTTATTTGCCGTGATGATTTTAATCGCCACAATCTATTTTTCTATCGCCATAAGCGTTGAGTTTTCTCCCATTTTACTATATATCGGCATTATCTTACTATGGACTAGTTATGGTATGGCGACTATTATCGTTTATACCACGGCAATGACCTATGTTCGCCCTGGTAAAGAAGGTACCGATTTTACAATTCAAACCGTCATCACACACCTCAGCTCTATGTTAGTTGCTGTATTGAGTGGTTTCATTGCCGAAAGCTATGGCTACCAAGTATTATCACATTTTGGAATACTACTAGCTACATTTTCACTTATATATATACTAATCGCATTTAAAAAATAAATATGATAACACCTGAAATCATTGAGAAATACAATGTCCCCGTACCTCGATACACCAGTTACCCTCCAGCAAATTTCTTTCATGAGAATTTTACTGCAGGAAACTATCTTGAGGCAATTAACGCATCAAATCAATCTAATCCATCACATATATCATTTTATCTACACATTCCTTTTTGTAGACACATGTGTCATTACTGTGGATGTAACTCTTTTCCGATGATGAAGCAAGAAAATATAGATCGCTACGTTCGAGCTATATTTAAGGAGATTGATCTAATCAAACCATTATTAAACAAGAATCGTAAAATTGCACAAATTCATTACGGAGGAGGAACACCTACCGTTTTACCCGTTGATGTTTTAAAAGCAATCAATGAAAAGCTTTTAGAAGGGTTTGACACGATTGATAGACCTGAAATTGCCATAGAGTGCCATCCGGGATATTTAGACGAAAAATATTGGCTGGGATTGACAGAAGCTCACTTCAACCGATTTAGTTTGGGAGTCCAAGACTTCAATTCCGATGTTTTAAAGGCTGTAAATCGCAAACCCTCTCTAATCCCAATTGAAGATGTATATCAAATTTTAAGGAACAATGGAGCTCGTATAAATATGGATTTCATCTACGGTTTGCCCTTACAAACTGTTGATGGATTTGCTCAAACAATAGAAAAAGCAATTCAATTGCAACCCGATAGACTAGTAACTTTTTCGTATGCACATGTACCTTGGGTAAGCAAACGCCAAATGATATTAGAAAAGATTGGGCTACCCGATAGCCAAACAAAAAAAGCTCTCTTTGAAACTGCTTGTCAACTTTTAAAAGAGGCAAACTACCACACCATTGGTATGGACCACTTTGTAAAAGCCGATGATGAATTGTTTATTGCTTCACAAAACAAACAGTTACACCGTAACTTTCAAGGGTATTGTACCCGAAGAACAACGGGACAAGTCTATGCTTTTGGTGTAACCGGAATTGGACAATTAAGCACAGCTTATATCCAAAACACCAAAACGATAGAAGAATACATGACACAAATTGAGTCTAATATTCTTCCAATATTTAAAGGATATCAATTGAATGCACAAGAGCAAATTGCACGATTTGTAATTGAATCATTAATGTGCAATTATGCCGTAAACTGGGAAGAGGCATCTGCACATCTCAATACGACTAAGGTCGATATTTTAAAGGCACTTCAATACGACGAAATCAAATTGAAAGAGTTCCAAGAAGATGGACTAATTACGCTTACAAATACTGGAATCGAAATGACTGAAGAAGGAAAACTGTTTGTGCGCAATGTGGCAGCCTCATTGGATCCTTTAATGATCAATACAACCAAACAATTTTCAAAACCTGTATAATTATGGCAGAAAAAGCTTATGATGCCCTTGTTATTGGTGCTGGGATAACAGGATTAACTACCGCATTTTATCTACAAAAGAAAGGTATAAAGGTTGCCATATTGGAACAAAGCAACAGATGTGGTGGGCAAATAGAAACGATTCAAAAAAATGGCTTTTTATTTGAAAAAGGTCCTAATACAGGAGTCATATCCTATCCGGAAGTGGCTGAGCTATTCAAAGACCTTGCTCCATTTTGTGAATTAGAAACTGCGAAAGAAGAAGCTAAAAAACGACTCATTTGGAAAGATGATAAGTTTCATGTCATTCCATCAAGCCTTTTTGGAGGAATTAAAACGCCCCTATTTACTTTAGCAGACAAGTTTAGATTACTCGGAGAACCATTCCGAAAAAAAGGGTCAAATCCAAATGAATCTGTAGCTTCCTTAACTCGAAGAAGAATGGGTAAAAGCTTTTTAAATTATGCTGTAGACCCTTTTCTATCAGGCGTATATGCTGGTGATCCAGAAACCCTTATTACTAGATATGCTCTTCCTAAACTCTACAACTTAGAACAAGAATATGGTAGTTTTATTAAAGGAGCAATTAAAAAGGCTAAGATACCCAAAAGTGAACGAGACAAACTGGCTACAAAGCAAGTCTTTTCTGCTAAGGGGGGATTGGAAAATCTGGTTCATGCCTTAACCAAAAAGATTGGATTTGAAAACATCTATACTGCGTCAAAAGAGATTCGAGTGATTCCATCTAAGGATGGATGGATAACTGAGTTTAAAACTGAAGATCAAACCCGTATTTTTGAGAGTAAACAAGTAATATCGGCAGCAGGAAGCTATGCTTTACCGAAACTATTCCCCTTCATTGACAACCAAGCGATGCGTAGATTAACGAATTTAACCTATGCTCCTGTGGTGCAAGTTAGTGTAGGCGTAAAAAATACCGATGGTTTAATATTTAATGCTTTCGGTGGGCTTGTGCCTTCAAAAGAAGACAGAGAGGTTTTGGGGATTCTTTTCCCTTCGGCATGTTTCGAAAACCGTGCTCCAAAAGATGGTGCTCTATTCTCTTTCTTTATCGGAGGAGTAAAACATCGTGAGTTAACCGAACTTTCAGATGCCGATTTAAAAGCATTAGTCATACGAAACTTTCACAGTATGCTACATTTCCCGAAGGAAAAACAACCCGATTTGATTCACATCTTTCGACATTTAAAAGCAATTCCACAATATGAGATAAATAGTGGAGAGCGTTTTGATACAATTAACAGTGTCGAAAAGGAACATAAAGGCTTATTTATTGTAGGAAATTTAAACGGAGGTATTGGCATGGCCGATCGAATTAGGCAAGGTGTTGAAACAGCCAAGCGAGTTAATAAAGAAGAAGAATAAAACAACTAAGGCAAGCTCTAGAGCTTGCCTTAGTTGTTTTATCTTTAATTCAATTATTTCTTAGAGAATAATGCATTCAATTTTGCATAAGTCATTCCCTTAAAATCGTCTATGACTACATCTGTAATGTGTTCAATCTGATTTCTTCCGTTTGTAGTAGCTAAACCAACCACAAATGCACCTGCCGCTTTGCCAGCCTCAATACCATACGTTGAATCTTCAAATACCACACAATCATTAGCCTTTACCCCTAATTTATTCATCGCCAATAAATAGCATTCTGGATTTGGCTTAGATTCCTTAAACTGATTGGCAGTAACGATATAATCAACAAGATTAGGCAATTCTGGATGTTGTTTAAAAACAAGATTCATTTTACGATCATCCGAACTAGTTACAATAGCCGTAGGTACATTTTTATCTTTTAACTCTTTAATAAACGATAAAGCACCTGTAATGTAACTATACTCCATTTCAAGCTCCATACGATTGATTTTATCAGTCATTTCATCACGTAAAGATTCATATTCTCCAATAAAGTATTTACCGTATATAAGGTTCATACTTTGCCCCTTTACAGTCATACCAAAATTGGATCTACTTAAATAGGTTTCACCAATTTTATCCCAAAAATTAGTATAGTGAGTTTCCGTATCCATGATAACTCCATCAAAATCAAATAATACTATCATATGTAATCTTTTATAATAAAACAGCTAAATATTACAACAAAGATTACGATAAATTGGTTAATGAACAAATATATAAGCTACACTAGAATAAGAAAACCAATAGTTTTAATTATTTTAGTCGTGTTTTATGGCTTAACCCAAAACACAATTATTAACATAAACAAAATTGCATAGATATTATGACAGAGGCTTTTACAGGTGAAAACGTTTTATTAATTGGTTCTATTCTACTATTCATCAGTATCGTAGTGAGTAAAACTGGCTACAGATTTGGTGTTCCTACACTATTACTTTTCTTAATTGTCGGAATGGTTTTCGGCAGCGATGGTGTTGGTTTGCAATTCAACGATGCTGGTACTGCCCAATTTATAGGTATGGTTGCATTAACCATTATTCTATTTTCGGGGGGGATGGATACCAAGTTCAAAGAGGTTAAACCAATTATAGCCCCTGGTATAGTCCTCTCTACATTTGGAGTATTCTTTACATGTATTCTAACCGGACTCTTCATATTCTATCTACTTGATTTAACCAACTGGACCGACATTAAGTTGCCTTTAATGACTTCACTACTATTGGCAGCCACCATGTCCTCAACAGACTCAGCGTCGGTATTTGCCATTCTACGTTCACAAAACATCAACCTAAAAGAGAATTTACGTCCGATGTTGGAGCTAGAAAGTGGTAGTAATGACCCAATGGCCTATATGCTTACCATCGTGTTGATTCAAATGATTACTACATCGGGAATGGGTGCTGGTGAAGTAGCCTTATCGTTTTTCACACAATTTGTTGTAGGTGGATTGGGTGGTTACATTATGGGTAAAGCTACAGTTTGGGTAATTAATAAAATTAATATTGCAAATGCTTCTTTATATCCTATTCTTGTAGTTGCAATTGCTTTCTTTACTTTTTCAATTACTACAGCATTCAATGGTAATGGATACCTAGCTGTCTATATTACAGGTATGCTTATTGGTAACGCCCGATTGCTATATAAAAAGGAAATTGCATCCTTTATGGATGGTTTTAGCTGGCTGTTCCAGATTATTATGTTCTTATCATTAGGACTGCTTGTAAACCCTACAGAGTTGCTTACAGTAGCACCAATAGCTATCCTAATCGGTATCTTTATGATTGTAATTGGACGACCTCTTAGCGTTATACTTTGTTTACTACCATTCCGCAAAATCTCTAGAAATGCAAAACACTTTATTTCGTGGGTAGGCTTACGTGGTGCTGTACCAATTATTTTTGCAACATACCCAGTAATGCACAAAGTTGAAGGAGCTCACATTATTTTTAATATTGTTTTCTTTATTACGATTCTATCACTAATTATTCAAGGAACTTCAATATCATTCGTTGCGAAGATACTCCACCTATCATCCCCTGCTGAAGAAAAAGCCAATTCATTTGGAATCGAAATACCAGAAGAGTTAAATGCACATCTTTTCGACATAACAGTAAACGAAACCATGCTTAAAATGGGAAATACACTTAAAGAAATGAGTGTACCCCATGGAACACTAGTGATGATTGTGAAACGTGGTGATAATTTTTTAATTCCAAATGGATCACTAATACTTCACGAACACGATGTTTTGTTACTAATTACAGAGCAAGATAAAATTTCTTCAGAATCAGCATCTGCAAAAGTGAAAGAAGAAATGCTTAAAGAATCAATGGGCGAAGAAATCTAATAAATTATTTTTACAGATAACAATTTGATTATAAATAGTCTAAAATAAACTTCGAAAAGTTTAATAAAATATTTCACTATTTTATTTGCATAGACGAAAACTTCACCCTATATTTGCATCGCATTTAAGAGATAATGCAACACCTAAGGAAGTTTGGGTGAGTGGCTTAAACCAGCAGTTTGCTAAACTGCCGAACGGGCAACTGTTCCGGGGGTTCGAATCCCCCAGCTTCCGCAAAGAGCGTTTCAATTCATTTTGAAACGCTCTT
>JASLDF010000054.1 GCA_030151635.1 Bacteroides sp.
TGTTTGTGTGGCCGCAATCATCTGTATATTCCTGATAAAGCAAGTTGCCAAACAAGTAGGAGCAAGATAAACCACCCATACGTAATAGATAATTTACTCTGCTCCTATGCTAAATTTGTGCAAGATTTACATCTTCAAGAACAAACTTTCCATTGCCAAAAGAATGAATAAGAGAGCTTTGGTGATGTTAAACTTTGACATCTGCTTCCAATCACGGATAACCATCAATCCCGCAAACCCGATGAAAGCCAAGGTTGCGAACAAGTGCAAGAAAAACAGACTTGTACCTGGTGTTTCTGCAATTAAAAGGACAGTGAGAAGAAGGTAGATAAGAAATGCTTTGTCTACAATGGTTACCTCAAGAATCTGTCCTAGTTTTCTTTTTAGTGTAGTCATAATTCCTAGTTTAGATGTGAAACCATGTTAGCTCTAGCAAAGGATACTTTTAAATATACCCTTACTATAATTACAACAATCTAAACCACTCTAATGTTTTGACTTCAAATCCATCAAATCAGATTTACTAAATAAAAGATAGGAGAACCTTCACAAACACAATCTAAACCACTCTAATGTTTTGACTTCAACTCCATTAAAAAATATTACTAAATAAAAGATAGGAGGAACTTTCACAAGCTCCTCCTATCGCACATTAATACAGGACAGATTACACCTGTCGAATTTATGGATTCAATTGAACTGTATTATTTCTTTCTCTTTTTACGCTTCACTACAAACAAGATATAATAGCCCGTCAATGGAAGTGAAGCACCAAACAAGGCGGCGAAAAACATCAAAACTCGCCCTACTTCTCCCCAAACGGCCCCGATGTGAAGGTCGTAATTCTGTCGTCTCAACTTTTCACCAAAACTTTTATCGCTATATTTACCGTGGCGATAACCCTCGGCACTTATTTCTTGCAAGCTCTGTGCATCATAATAGAAGCTATCGTAGTCGTATAAAACTTTCTCATTGTAAGACACTGTTAATCCTATCGTAGCCTTAAAATTGCTAGGCTCTGGCAATGTTAAAGTGAGTGTTTGTGCAGTAGGGTATTTTAGTAAAGCATCAGCAAACAACAAATCAAGCTTCTCTTCCATAGTACCTTCATGTGGTAAAGATGTACTAGCAGTAGACTCTACGCTCCCCCAATCCGGTAAATCATTACCAGTAGTTAACTTATACGTAGCTGCACTCCACCACTGTAGCCCCCAAACCATGCCAGTACAACAGATAACAATTAGGAAAAAGCTAGCATAGAAACCCAACACCAAATGTAGGTCGTAGAACTTACGCTTCCACTTGGTTTCCTTTTTCCAATTGAGAAGCAACCTATTCTTAGCCCCTTTCCAAGACTTTGGAAACCAAAGAATCAGCCCCGATACCAATACCAGCAAAAACATGAGCGTGCCGTAATTAACAATAACTCGTCCTACATCCCACGGCAACCACAACGCCCGATGCCCCCAGCGCATATAGTCCCAAAACGTGAGGCTGTGATCCGTCCTTGCATTGTAATCTTTTAGGCTGATAACATCTGCAGTATACGGATTTACAGACATCCAAAGATTCACCCCATCTGCATACACCCTCAAAGTAGAAGGTTCATCTTTTTTATACGATATGGATGACGGCTTGTGTCCTTGTAATGGCTCTTGCAATCGCTCAATTAAAACAGAAGGTGCTAAAAGGGGTTGTCCATAAGGGGCCTCAACCACAATAGAATCATCGGCAGTACCTAGCCAATTATTAATGCCGACAGCCCAAATGGCACCGGTTATACAAACAACAAACATGACAATTCCGGATAAACCACCGAGCCATAAATGGATGTGGTACGCAATCTTTTTAAACCTCTTGCTCATTATTCAACAATTAGTAATTAAAACCAGTAATAACAGGTAAATATGACCCACCTTCTAATCGAGCACCTTGCTTGGCAACCCCTGTTTCAAGGTCTATTTCATACACATGAGCACCCCCATCTTTCAAAATAAAACTTTTGTAAGCCTTTCCATTTTCAGCAAATAAGCTGGCATACCCATAGAAATTATCGCCACCATAATTCGCCAGATTAGTTACACGAGTAATTTTCTGAGAAGGCAAATCAATAATTGCACCATGAAACAAATAAGACCCACCATATAAAAACGAAAAGTTAGCCTCTTTTGTATCGTCTTCATTCTTAATATAGGTTACAAAAGCTTTGTTACCACCTGCTGCATAAGCTGCAATAATTTTTCCTCCAAGCTCCCCCTCTTGGGTATTCATAAAGTAATCGGAATCAAATTCAGTTTCTCCATGCTTTATGCGCACCACACCTGCAGACACCTTTGAAGAGGGTCTAAAACCAGAAGCATACGCATTCGAAGAGAAACCATAAATATCACCATTATCGGTACGTACAAAATTGGTGTTAGAATAATACATACCCAACGAAGATGTACGTGTGTCTTTGATATCCTTTACATACTCCAGAGACGGATATTTTAAAACCTTAACGTAGGCCGTATCCGATGCCACAAGCTCCCAACCCGTTTTATCGTAGGGCTTTGGGTAATACGAAACAAAAAGATAATCGCCAAAGGTTTCTGCTGATGAAGGCCACTGCACACTCAAATCATTCTGATAGGGCATACTAAAGTCATGAACCTTACGATTGGTGTACGATACGCTTTGTGGGTCATAAACCAAAATTTCATTGGTCGTCGTTGTACTTAACCAAGAAGCACCTACAATCACGGCTTTATTGTCGTGAGTCGTACAATATGCATACTGCGAGTCCACATAAATTCGGTCTTCTCGTCCTCCCGTATCCAAATGCCCATCTGTATTTACATAGTAAGAACGTCCACCATCTTCGCCAGTTGAGCAAGCAAAGAATCGGTTCCCAGCAGGAATCATATTACCCGATTGTTCAATGCCCAACCCTTTCATATTGATGGTTCCAGTCATCAAATCGTCCAAAGAATTTACAGACCAAATGTATTGAGCATAATCAAAAGCCCAATATGAAAAAGCGTACATTTTATTTTTTCCTTGCTGATTTCCCTCTGGAATAGCTGTGTAGGTATGCTCTTTTTCACAGGCTGTCAACCCCATCAGTAGTAAAGAAAAAGAGAGAATTGAAGTATATATGTTATTGATTTTCATCTTTTAATGTTCTTATTGATTTAACAAGTATCTAAATTTAACCGTGAAGGCTCTTCCCGGACGTTGTACTTTGTAATAATCGTACACTTTGCGATCGGAAATATTTAAACACTCTAGACTGATGTTATAACGGTTATTAGCCATAGAATAAGTGATAGAAGCATTCTGTGTGAACTGCTCCGGAATGGTTTTCTTGGTTCGTTTATCGCCCAAAGACGGCCATTCAAGGTAAAACAGCCCCACATAATTGTAGCCCAATGTGAAGGTTAGTTTATCTGTTTTACTAAATAATTTGTGCTTCATTAAACTTAAATCCGCATTATTATAGAACGATGGAGTATTGGGCATTTGATCGCCATATAGCGAGTTTGACGTATTGGTTCCCGGCAATATACGATTTGCATTCGTACTCTTTTGCCAAGTTACATTACCCTCGAACTGCAACCAATTCGAGTATGCATAACGCAATGTACCATCAACTCCAACCACTTTAACATCTGTTTCATTGACATATTTGGTTGTTACTCCTGCCAACTTACTTTTGATAAAATCTTTGGCTCTACGGAATATGAAGTTAGTTTCCAACCCCAAGAAATGCTTGGAAGTGATGTTTTGGTTGTACGCAAAACCAAAGTTTAAATTATGACTACTTTCCGGTTTGATGTCAATGTTACTCTGCACATAAATTCCATCACCCAGCATTTCCAATTGTCCGGGCAAACGATAAGCATGTTCGTAAGACACTTTAGCTTGAAGTTGAGGTAGAATCTGATAAGATGCCGCAGATCCATACCCCCAGTGCAACATTTTAGATGAGAGAGGAGTTTCTTTTGATGCCATTTCGGAGTACATACTATACATTTTTCCGAAAGCAGATACATTCAAACGATTATCCAGTCCTCTATACAGATAGCTCAAACCTAGGTTGTGCTTACGGATTGCTGGTTCACCCCTTCTATCTAGTGGTTTAAAAAGATCTTTTTCACTTCGGCGGTAGTCCGAAAACGTATGATTCAACGCTACCGTATGATGATTGGCAAAGAAGTAATTCAAGTTAGAAGTGGTAGTCCACACATTTTCTTTGTAAACATAGTGCGTCTTATTGCCCAACTCGCCTTGATTAGGATCGGCAGAACCACGGTATCCGTACGATCCATCCCAGTTATACACCCTAGAACAAGTATCTACCGAATGGCTTGTTGTTTTGTTGTATGAACCAGCAAAGTCTAGACTTAGTCCA
>JASLDF010000093.1 GCA_030151635.1 Bacteroides sp.
TTATCAGGATTCACTGACTCGAAAGTTACTTCGTGGTCACCTGCACCAACATATAATGCTTCTTTGAAGTTCAAGTTGTAAGATTTCTTACCCACTTTAACGATACCTTCACCACCAACATTGATAATACCAAGTTCACGACGGTGTAGGAAGTTAGGCGCTTTCAATGGATCAATAGCGTCAAGAGTTAAAACAGTACCTACAGGCAAAGCACCACCAACAATGAAGCGGTCGTACATTGTGTAAAGCATGTTGATTTTGTTTTGCTCGAAAACATTTTCAAATAAAAACTCTTTACGAAGTTTTTCTGTATCATAGTGTTTTACATCTTCTGGGTGATGTGAATAACGTACTTCATACTGAATATGTTGTGCTTTAACAGATAATCCAAAAACGCAGCATAGCACTAATAACATTAATTTTCTCATTTCTATTCTTATTTTTTGATTAATACATTCTTTTTACGATTCAGAACCACCAAACCAAGCGTAATAATGCCTAAAACGACACTACCTGCAATCTTCAAATTGGCAGTTAACTGATAAATAACCCATGTTAACGGACTTGCCGCAAAGTCAATAGCAGCAACTTGCTGACCATCGGCAATGGCAATCGTTCCAGTAGCATGAGCTGCTTGGGTAAATATTCCTGCTAAACTAGTAGCAATATAGTTACCAACAACCATCATAATTAATCCTATAATAAAGGTTTTAAATACATTACCTTTTGTATAAGGAAGAATCATTGGGAATACATATAGTAACCCCGCAAGACTGGTTAGAGGCAAGAACTTGTTTCCAGGTAGTGCTACTGACAAAAACAATAACACTGGGATAAGTAAGATAGTTACCACTAATGTTGCAGGGTGACCAATTACTAGAGCTGGACTCATACCGATATAAAAGCCACTAGATTTACCTTGAAATTTACGAGCTATAAGAGCTTTAGTAGCTTCTGAAATTGGCACCAATCCTTCGATAAATAGCGAAGTGATACGGGGAATCAATTCCATAACTGCACCCATAATAACACCTAGTTTCAAGATAGCAGCCACATCATATTTTGCTAAAGCTCCAAGAAGACAGCCAATGATAACACCTAAGAAGATAGGTTCACCTAACAGACCAAACTTCTTCTTCATTCCATCTGCATCAATATCAATTTTGTTTACACCTGGAATCAAGTCTAAACCTTTATTGATAATCCACGCAAATGGTGCATAAGCAACAACAAAAGGTTGTGGAATAGAAATTCCATCCATCTTGTCATAGAACTTAGCGAAACGCTCTGCAGTAAAGTCGGCCATAACCAACGATAAAACATAACAGATAAGGGCTGCAAATAGACCAAACATAACGCTCTCTGTAGCTACTGCTACGATTGAACCGATAAATGCATGATGCCAAAAGTTCCAAATATCAATGTTTACAGTTTTAGTACCCTTAACTAAAAGAAGAACTAAGTTCACCACTAAACACAATGGAATAACCAATGCACCAACCGAAGAAGTGTAAGCAATCTCGGCGGCTGCAGGCCAACCAATATCTAAAATGTCAGTTTGAAGACCATAAATATCAGCCAATGACTGAACCGCTGGTCCTAGGTTACTAGTCAATAAATTGGTGATTACATTCAAGCCAATAAATCCGACACCTACATAAAGACCAGAACGGATTGCTTTTGATAGGTTTACACCTAAGCACAAGCCAATAATGGTAAAAATAATAGGCATCATTACGCTCGGACCTAATCCAATTACATAACTAATACCGTTTTCAATATATGCTAAAAAATCCATAAACTAAATGATTATTTTGAAGCTTGAGCTGCATAAATGTAACCTAATGCTTCTTCACTCACTTTAGCAATGGCTGCCCAATCTTTAGAAGCAATTACTTCTTTAGGGAACAGCATAGAGCCCATACCAATGCAACCAGCACCAGCTTTAACCCAACCTGTAAGGTTTTCTTTTGTTGGTTCAACACCGCCAGTAACCATTAAACGAGACCAAGGCATAGGACCTTTTACATTCTTAACAAATGAAGGACCACCTACATTACCCGCAGGGAACACTTTACAAACTTCGCAACCCAACTCTTGAGCTTCGCTAATTTCTGTAACAGAACCACAACCTGGAATGTAAGCCACTTGACGACGGTTACAAACACGAGCTATCTCTGGATTCAACATTGGACCAACTACGAAGTTTGCACCCAATTGAAGGTAAAGAGCAGCTGTACCAGCATCAAGAATTGAACCGATACCAAGAACCATCTCTGGGCAGTTCTCACGAGCCCAAAGATTTAATTCACGGAATATTTCATGTGCGAAGTCACCACGGTTAGTGAATTCGAATGCACGAACACCACCTTCATAACAAGCTTTAAGCACTTGTTTTGCAACTTCTACATCTTTATGATAAAAAACAGGGACCATTGGTACTTTGACCATGGTTTGATATACATCTAATCTTGAAAAATTTGCCATAATCAATTCTAATTATTTAGGTTGTTTACCAATGTAAGCTAGGATTCCACCATCAACATAAAGAATATGACCATTTACAAAGTCAGAAGCTTTTGAAGACAAGAATACCACTGGTCCTTCAAGATCTTCTGGATTTCCCCAACGAGCTGCTGGAGTTTTTGAGATAATGAAGTCATTAAATGGATGACCATTTGTACGAAGTGGTGCAGTTTGAGGAGTAGCAATGTAACCTGGTCCAATGCCATTAACTTGAATGTTGTGTTCAGCCCACTCGCAAGCAAGATTCTTAGTCAACATTTTCAATCCACCTTTAGCTGCTGCATAAGCAGAAACTGTTTCACGACCCAATTCACTCATCATAGAGCAAATGTTAATGATCTTACCTTCACCTTTTTTAATCATACCAGGAGCAACTGCTTTAGACACGATAAAAGGACCTACAAGATCAATATCAATAACTTCTTTGAACTCTTCAACTGTAGTTTCTAGAACTGGAATACGTTTAATAATACCAGCATTGTTAACCAAGATATCGATATCACCAACAGTAGCGCTAACTTTAGCAACCATCTCTTGAACTTCTGTTTCTTTAGTTACATCGCATGTAAAACCATAAGCCTTAATGCCTTCTTTTTCAAATTCAACTACAGCTTCAGCAACCATGTTAGAACGACGAGCATTTACGATAATTGTAGCTCCTGCTTTACCTAGAGCTTTAGCCATAGCCATACCAATACCATACGTACCACCCGTTACTAGGGCAACTTTACCTGTTAAATCAAATATATTATTCATTGTTATTTTACTTTTTGTTGTTATAATTAATTTCAAAATTCTTAACGTGAAACACGTCCAGAACCATCACCTTTCATCAAGTTCTCAACTTCTGATACTTGTGCAAGGTTGAAATCACCATAGATAGTATGCTTCAAGCAAGATGCTGCTGTAGCAAATTCAAGTGCCTTTTGGTCATCATTTGGATATGAAATCAATCCGTAGATTAATCCACCCATAAATGAATCACCACCACCAACACGATCCACAATGTGAGTTATGTCGTAGCGTTTCGATTCGTATAGTTTATCCGAGTGAAGACAACCTCCCCATGTGTTGTGGTTTGCATTGATAGAACCACGTAAAGTAATGATTACTTTTTTAGCACGTGGAAAACGTTTTTTAAGCTGAACACAAACAGATTCAAAAGCAGCACTATCCACTTCTCCATTAGTCTGAGTTACATCAAAACCTTCTGGATGAATACCAAATACCTTTTCTGCATCTTCTTCATTCCCTAGAATAACGTCACAACCTTCAACTAAAGCTGGCATAATTTCAGTAGCACTCTTACCATATTTCCATAAGTTTTTACGGAAGTTGATATCGCAAGAAACTGTAATACCAAGACGATTTGCAGCTTTAATAGCTTCAAGACAAACGTCGGCAGCACCTTGAGAAATAGCTGGAGTAATACCAGTCCAGTGGAACCATTGAGCACCTTCAAAAACTTTGTCCCAATCGATCATACCTACTTTAATCTCCGAAACCGAAGAATGAGCACGATCATAAACAACTTTTGAAGCACGAGCAACAGCTCCTGTTTCTAAGAAATAGATACCAACACGATCACCACCGCGAACGATAGATGAAGTGTTTACATTATATTTTCGAAGTTCTGATATTGCCCAATCCCCTACATCATTTTGAGGTAAACGGGTAATAAACTCTGCGGGAATACCGTAGTTAGACAATGAGACTGCAACGTTAGCCTCACCACCACCAAATGTGGCATTTAATTGAGTTGATTGGATAAAACGATTGTATCCTGGAGTTGCCAAACGCAACATAATCTCCCCAAAAGTGACTACTTTCTTCATGTATACGTAAATTTTTAAATATATTGTTTAATTTTTCACTAGTCGTAGCAAGAGTTACTTGCAGTCTAAAGCTTTTTTACGAGCCATAGCTTCTAGGAAATAATAATCTGCATAGTTCAATGGAACATCAATTTCTGTGTGATGTGGAATACTTCCAACAGAGTGCATCAAGATGAAGTTACCATTAGTACCAACGATAGCACGGTATGCTGGGCTAGTCAATGATTCCATTATCTTATCGGCAGTAGCTTTATACTCTGGAATAAATTCTGATAGTTCATATAGAGCAGAAGCTGTACACGACGCTGCAGAAGCATCTCTTGGTGCATTTGGAATTTCAGGAACATCATAATCCCAGTATGGCACTAAGTCTTCTGGCATGTTAGGATGAGTGAACATAAAGTTGTAGATATTTTTAGCCATCTCTAGATATTTTGGATCTTTAGTTTCTCTGTAACAAACAGCATATCCATAAATAGCCCAAGCTTGTCCTCTAGCCCATGCAGACTCATCTGCATAACCTTGAGCCGTACATCTGCTACGAACACCACCTTTAACTTTATCATAATCCACAACGTGATAACAGCTATAGTCATCTCTGAATTGATATTTCATAGTCATATCAGCATGGCTAAGCGCAATCTCTCTATAGATAGGATCGCCAGAGAAAGTTGACGCATCAAAAAGAAGTTCAAGGTTCATCATGTTATCAATAATAACAGGACACATCCAACCTCTAGTACCTTGCCAGCCTCTATCTTCATCCCAAGATTGAATTACACCTGCTTCTGGTCTAAAACGAGTAGATAAAGATTTAGCAGCTTCAATTACGACTTCTTTGTAAGCTTCATTACCAGTTAAACGGTAAGCATTCCCAAAGCTGCAGTTAATCATGAAACCAACATCGTGGTGCCATTTAAGATTCTTAACAGACTCTATAGCTTCTGTATATTTAATACCAAGTTCTTTCCATTTGTTATCTTTTGTAAGGTCATACATATACCATACATTTCCAGGAAAAAAACCACTAGTCCAATCATCTGCTGGAACATAAACAATCTCATTGTTATTTGTAGTTCTTGGATTGATAAACTCACCATGGTCTTCAATCAATTTTACTTGATAGCCCATTTGAAGATTTGCAACTTCAATAGTCTCGTCAATCTTTTCGCACAATGATTTTTCTTTAACTGATGTCTCGCCTGCGCAAGAAAACATCACAGCTGGTAATAAAAATGCCAACAACGCTTTTCTCATAATTAATTCTATATTATTCTGTAACTATAATTTTAAATTCTCTAATCACACGAGAGGTGTGCTTGTAGTTTCCGTTTGTTCCAATAAAGGTTACATCGTATTCACCCGCACGAGTGTATTCATGCGTATATTCATTAACATAATTGTGAATTGTTTTAATTGATACGCCTTTATCTGGAGTTCTTGTATTGATTTTCAATGGGTAAGAAATCAACCAGTTGTTATTCAACACCTTAATAGCAGGAGGAGTGGAATGGATTCTTAACATGGCTGGAACTTCAATCAATTTCATTAGGTTCCAAACACCAGCTTCATTATTTGCCTTAGCTGTCTTGTAAGGATCACCATTTTCAACAGCTAGTTGGTTAAAGTCAAAAGGAGTAAAGCCCATGTCATTAACTATAAACTGAGATACATCTCCTGATTTTTTATCGGTGTTTTCAATTCTTAAATCAGTAATTTCCCAAATTGATTGAGGACCTTTAAAGCTATCATCCCAAGGATTATAATGAAAAGCAATGCTCAAATCAGAGCTCAAGAACTCATCGAGAGGTAGCTCTACACTAGCTTTTCCAGTTGACTTAGTTGGTAGATTACAAGATTCTGAGACATCTACCCATTCTGCAGCTTCAATTGCTTTTGAATCGACAGTTGCATCCTTAGTCAAACCTTCAAAATTCTTAGAAATCTTCACTTTCAGCGTTCCTTCAGGAAAACCATATTGAGTAAACACATCGAACTTAAGAACTGAATTAATATCATCTACTGACGATTCTGTTTGATCTCTTTTCGCATATACATTACCCGATTCACCACTATAAAGAGTGATGAAATCTGGATCGCCGTTGAATAGGAATGTGATAGGTTCACCTTTTTGAATGGTAATGACACCATCCGATATTTCTTTATCTGCATCGACACTAAACTTTACACTTTCTTCCAAAGAGTTTGAGCATCCTGAGATTAAAATAGAACCAATTAGTGCTAAGCTAAATCTTAATATATTTTTCATAACGTCTTCTAGTTTAAAAATTACCAACCTGGATTTTGAGGAAGTGGATTTGCACCAATCTCTAGGTCTGGAATAGGGAAATAAGTATAAGATGGAGTGATGTTATAGAATGAAGCAGCATAGTTATGTGCTGGATTCCACTCTTTGTCGTTGACATAATTCTTCATGTCTTTCATATACTTGTAAAAATCTCCCCAACGAATTAAATCCCAACGACGAGTTGCTTCAAAACAAAGCTCCATAGCACGTTCTTTTTTAATTGCTTGTAAGAAGTCCGCTTGACTTAACCCTTCAAGCACTTTTACCTTAGCACGAGTACGTACCTTGTTAATACATTCGTAAGCCAATTCTGTAGGACCATTCAAATAATTATCAGCCTCAGCCAACATTAAAAGAACATCACTGTAACGTAGAATAGGGAAGTTGATGGGGGTAAAGTTCTTCGATTTAGGAAGCACCTTTTCATACTCTCTTCTGTATTTGGCAGCACATCTAGTTTTGTATTGGCTGTCTGGGTAACCCTTGAAATCTTTTTCACCTAACTCAATACATGGCATGCCTTCTACCTCTGTTAAGGATGCAGGCTTCTTACCGAAATAATAAGTTCTACCAACTACAGTTTTTGGATCTTTATCAGAAATTGTATATTCAAAAGGAGCTATGTTCCAGTTTCCTCTTTCAGTATCTTTTTCTTCCTCGTACATACGATAAAGTTTAAGAGAACCGTAGATAAAACGGTAGCTGTATCCAGGATTTTTCATACCTGAATTTTCCTTTACACCGTCCATTTGAGAGAAGTCAACCTTACTACCAAAACCTAAAGTATTACCAATTCTACCAGCTGCTTGAATTTCTCCTTCACGATTACCAAACATTTCTGCTTCCCACATGCTTTCGTAAACACCTTGAGAGTTGTATTTATCTTCTGATAGGTCAATAAATACTTTTTCGTACGAAGGAGCCAAGTCATGGATACCACTTTCTTTAACTAGAAGAGCCCATTTCTTAGCCGCTTCATAGTAAGATTTAACCTCTGTTGGTTCTGCAGTATTATCTCTTAAATGTTCACCCGCACGGAATAAATAAACACGAGCTAACATTCCTTGAGCAGCCGTTTGAGTAATTGTTCCGGTATGGCCCAATCCTACAATGCTAGGCAAAAACTCAATAGACTCCTCAATGTCCTTGATTAAGAAATCATATACAACGTTCTTAGGTGTTCTTCCTTTGAACATAGATGCATCAATTTGCTTAAGGGCTTTATCAATCAAAGGAACATCACCCCAACCTTGAACAAGATTGAAATAGTAGAAACCACGAAGGAATTTAGCCTCAGCCTTCACATTATTACGTAATTCTTGAGAAAGTTCCCCATTATTATTGATGTTTTCAATAATAAGGTTTGCACGATTGATCCCTTCATAAAGTGCTTTCCAGAAAGTTGCAATCTCAGCAGTACTACTGTTTGCATTACCCAACAATATACTAGTTGAAGGGTTGTTTGAAGTAGCACGTTGATAGAATGACAAGTCATCACCACCAGCTAGATATAATGGATAAAAGTTTCCGTAGAAGTGCTCGTAATTTAAAGGAGCATATGCACCAACTAGAGCCGATTTCAAATCGTTCTCTGTCTTATAAAATGTCTTTTGTGTAAGCTGTGCAGGCGTAACATCCAAGAAGCTATTGCAAGAGGATGTCAACACTAAAAGAGCTATTGCTATTGTTAAATATATCTTCTTCATAACGTGTTTTCAATATTAGAATTCAATATTAGCACCTAAGTGGAATGATGTTGAACGTGGGTAAGAAGAGAAGTCTAAACCTGGAGTCAAAGCACTAGGTCTAATAGAAACTTCAGGATCATAACCACTGTAGCTAGAGAATGTGATCAAGTTATTAGCTGACACATAAACTCTAAACTTCTCAATATTTGCTTTTTTTGTTAATTTACGAGGCAAAGTATAACCAAGAGTAATGTTCTTAACTCTTAAGAAAGAACCATCTTCAACAATACGAGTTGAGAACACTTGATTCGATGCAGATGTACTTGCTCTTGGGATATTACTTTCTGGGTTATCGACAGTCCATCTGTTTGCATACGAAGCAAATTGATTTAAGTTCTTTTGCTTGTTATTACCCGATTCGAACATCAATAGGTTGGCATTCATAATATCATTACCATAACTCCATTGCATAAAGATGCTCAAGTCAAAGTCTTTGTATTGAATGTTATTTGTGAAACCACCTGTATGAATAGGATCACCTCTACCAATAATAGTTCTATCATTTGAATCGATAATTCCATCACCATTAATATCTTTATATTTAGGATAACCTGGTTGAGTGCTTGTAACGCCAGAGAATGCAGGAACAGTAGATTTTAATGAATACTCACCGTTAACTTCATTGAAGTCATCATACTTGTATGTTCCTTCATATTGGTAACCGTACATCATACCCATAGACTCACCAACTTTAGCAATGTAGCTAGGTTGAGCATTGTAGTTTTGGTCAAATTGGGCATAAGCCATCTTAGCAGATTGACCGTGGTTCAAGCTTACTAGTTTATTTCTATTGAATGAAATATTAAAATTAGTAGTCCATTGGAAGTCTTTCTTTTGGATGTTCACAGTAGTCAAAGCAAGCTCGATACCTTTATTCTCTACCTCACCAATATTTACCCAAGCACCACCATGACCAGTTGTCATTGGAAGGTTAGTAAAGTCTAATAAGTCTTTAGTTCTTCTATAATATAAATCGGTAGTGAAAGTAATTCTATCACTTAAGAATGAAAGGTCTAGACCTACGTTATATTGACTTGTTGTTTCCCATTTCAAATTTTCATTACCAAAGCCGATTGGTACAACACCAACAGTTGGACGGTTACCTACTGGATAAACAGCGTGTCCGTATTGACCAGCACTTGTATAACTCCACATCCCTTTTTTCTGTCCCAAGACATCGTAGACAGCATTCATAGATACGTTATCGTTACCTAGTTGTCCCCAACCCGCTCTAAGCTTACCAGAAGAAATTACTTTTTTCCAATTCTTAGCAAACTCTTCAGCAGTGAAGTTCCATGCTGTAGACACAGAAGGGAAGAAACCCCATCTATTCTTTTTCGCAAAGTTCGAAGAACCATCCGCTCTAAAAGATGCAGCTAAGTAATATTTACTATCATAGTCGTAGTTAATCTTACCAAGGAAAGACATTGAACGACCTTTTGAAATATCAGAAGAAACTACGTGAGAGTCAGACTTACCATTTTGAAGAGAAGCCATACCTAGACTTTCGTAAGCCGGATCAATTTGAGTTGATTGTAAATTATTAATTTTAGCAGTTCTACCATCAAAAGTAATACCACCTACACCATTCAAATTATGTTTTTTATTGATAGTGGTGTTGTATCTAATAGTGTTTTCATTCAACCAAGTTGAAATCTCGCGATTGTAAAGCTGACCATTAATACCATTTACAGAACCTGCATAACCATATCTAGTACGAGAATTATTAAATGTTTCGTTTCTTGATTTATTACTTGTATAGTTACCACTCACTTTTAAGAATAAATTCTTTGCAAGTTCATACTCAGCAAAACCATTATAACGAATAATAGTAGTAGAGAATTTTCTATACTCGTTATTCAAAGACATAATCGGGTTAAAACGATAGTCATTCGTAGCACTTACCGATTCGTCACGAATATTATCCATTAAACTTTGTAAAGGTACACCAGGTTCAGTTACTGGTCTATATCCCCAAACACTAAAGAATAGGTTATTCATACCGCTATGAGAGCTTTGAGAAGGATCACTACCCATCTTCACACTCCTATCATAGAAACTATTTAAAGCAATCTTCAGTTTTTTCTGACGGATATTAACGCCAATGTTTCCTTGAAGTCTATTAAAATTAGAATTGATAACAACACCATCTTGGTCATAATATCTAAATGAAGCATTGTATCTTGCTTCTTTTGAACCACCCGTCATACGGATGTTGTGGCTTTGTTGCCATGCCGATTGGAAGATTTTATCTTGCCAGTCGTATTGAGGTGTGTTTTTATAATCTTCTAGCGTGTATTTACGTCCTTCAAACTCTTTAAAGTAAGAAGAATTCATTTCAGATGGTGCCAAGATTTCTTGTTGCAGTTTAACAAACTCATACGCATCCATCATTTCAATTTTACTTGGTACCCAGTGAATACCTGCATCATAATCATAAGTAACTTGAAGTTTACCCATTTTACCTTGCTTGGTTGTAATCATAATTACCCCATTCGCACCACGTTTACCATAAATAGCAGCTGCAGAAGCATCTTTTAAGATGTCCATAGAAGCAATATCATTCGGGTTAATTGAACGTCCAACAGCTCCATCTGTAATGAAACCATCAACAACATAAAGAGGGTCAGTACTACCAGTAAGTGTAGATTTACCACGAATAACAATACTCATTTCACCACCAGGAGTACCTGAACCTGATGAAACTTGAACTCCAGCAACACGACCAGCAAGCGCTTGGTCAATACTACTTACAGGAGTCTTTGTCATATCGTCAACATTTGCCTGACCAACAGACCCTGTTAAGTCACGACGTTTTACAGTTTGGTAACCAACGACAACAACCTCATCAAGAAGCTCTGTGCTCTC
>JASLDF010000113.1 GCA_030151635.1 Bacteroides sp.
TTTTTCATTAAGCCATAGTTACTATCAGAATCCTCTGGTGGTACACAGCGTTCATCTACAAAATAGATAAACAATCTTTTCCAATCTGTAGATTCTGCATAGTCATTAGCCCAAAGATCAAACATCAAGGCTGGAGTTGAGCCTCCACTAAATGCAATATGAAAACCTTTCGTTTCATCTTGACTCATCAACTCTTGAATATACTCAATCAATGCAGTCGCTGTTTCTGTAGCCGACTTAAATACTTTCAGTTTCATATTTATAATTCACAATATTGATCCGAGTTCACTAAGTTTTTAGTTGGCTTAGTCCACTCTGCACCATGTTCTCTCATCATTTCTTCACTCTCTTGTGGTCCCCAAGTACCAGCAGGATAACCATACAATGGTACATCAGCATCATTTTCCCAGTAATTAAGTACTGGATCAAAGAATTTCCAAGAAGCCTCAACCGCATCAATTCTTGTAAACAGTGTTTGATCACCATTTATACAATCTTCAATCAATCTAGAATAAGCATCTGAAGTAGGCAAACCACCTAATGAATCGTAGGTAAAGTCCATTTCTACCTGCTTAATATTAAATCCTGAACCTGGAACCTTCATACCAAACTTAAGTACGCTACCCTCATTCGGAGAAATACGAAGAATTAGTTTGTTATGAGTAGGACAAGAATTTCCATCACAATTAAACATTTGATGAGGAGATGGTCTAAAGTGAATTACCACTTCAGTAGCCTTACTTGGCATTTGCTTTCCTGTTCTCAAATAAAATGGAACACCAGCCCAACGCCAGTTTGCAATACCAATACGCATCGCTACATAAGTTTCCGCTCTAGAATCAGGCGCTACACCTTTTTCCTCACGGTAACCAATCTTACTACCATTCTCAATATACTGTCCACGAACAACATGTTCTTTCAAGTCTTCGTCGGTCAATGGAATTAGAGAATTATAAACCTTAGCAATTTCGTTACGGAAATTCTCAGCATTGAACACTGCCGGTGGCTCCATAGCTGTTAATGCAACCAATTGAATCAAGTGGTTTTGTAACATATCTCTCAAGGCACCTGTATTATCATAAAAGCCTCCACGACCTTCAATACCGATACTTTCCATACAAGAAACCTCTACATAATCAATGTAATTACGATTCCACAAGGGCTCGAAAATACCATTAGCAAAACGCATAGCCAACATATTCTGAGCAGTTTCCTTACCCAAGAAGTGATCAATACGGTAAATTTGATCCTCTTTAAATACGGTATTGATTACCTTGTTTAATTTTTGAGCAGTATCTAAGCTATAACCAAAAGGTTTTTCCACAATTAGACGAGAGCCCTTTGTATTCAGCTTAACCTTCTTAAGGTTCACTGGAATTTGGTTGTACAAAGAAGGTGGAGTAGATAGATAGAATAACAAGTTATCCAATTCTGCCTCTGCTCCCGCTAATTCTTGAAGACGCTCTCTTAACTTTTCATATTGCTTATCTGCACCCTCGCCCATTTCCATAGACTCGTAGTGAAGATGACCAATAAAGTCTTCAATAATTTTATCATCGAGTTCATTTTCTTTAACGAACTCCATTAAATTATCTTTGATGTACTCTCTGTATTTCTCATCAGTATATGATGTACGAGAAACACCGATTATTTTATAGTCCTGTTTAATACGTCCTTCACGATGGATGGTATATAACGCAGGCATTAGTTTTCTTTTAGTCAAGTCGCCCGAAGCACCAAAAATCACAAGGATTAATGGGTGAGTTTCTTTATTTTCAGTTTTCTTCATAGTTCATTTTTTATACGTTATAAGTACCCGATTTTGTATCGCCACCTTTACCAGTCCAATTCTCGTGGAAGAACTCACCTCTAGGTTTGTCAACACGCTCGAACGTATGAGCACCAAAGTAGTCACGTTGAGCTTGAACCATATTTGTAGGAAGATTCTTTGAAGTCAATGAGAAGTAATAGTTCAATGCTGATGAAAATGCAGGAATAGGCAACTCTTCACGAAGAGCATGAGAAACCAAGTGTTTCCAGCCGAACAACAATGTTTTAACCTCATTCATAAAGTAAGGATCAAACAACAAGTGTTTTGGTTTTTCCTTTGCTTCGAATGCATCAGCAATTTTGTTTAAGAATGCACTACGGATAATACAACCAGCACGCCACATTCTAGCTACAGAAGCTAAATTAAGGTCCCAATTAAATTCATCAGAAGCTTTTTGTAACACAGCAAAACCTTGTGCGTAAGACATCAGTTTCGAAGCATATAAAGCAGCCTCAACATCTTCTAGCATTTCAGCTTTATTGTATTGATTTTGTTCTTTATTCTCACGGAATAAACCAGCAGCAGTTTCACGAGTACATTTTTGACCTGACAAACTTCTTTCGAACACTGCAGACGCAATTAAGCCCAGTGGCATTCCCAATTCCATAGAATTAATCACAGACCATTTACCTGTACCTTTTTGACCAGCAACATCAAGTATTTTATCAATTAGGTGGTTTCCTTCAGCGTCTTTATGTTTAAGAATAGCCGATGTAATCTCTACCAAATAACTACTCAATTTACCTTCGTTCCATTTACCAAAGATATCACCCAATTCATCATTAGAGACATGTAGTAATTGTTTGATTACCCAGTAAGACTCCGCAATTAATTGCATATCACCATACTCGATACCATTGTGAATCATTTTCACGAAGTGTCCCGAGCCACCTGGTCCAACCCACTCACAACAAGGAGTACCATCATCTGCTTTTGCAGCAATACTTTGTAAAATTGGTTTAACTTCTGACCATGCCGATTTTGAACCACCAGGCATGATTGCAGCACCATTCAAAGCACCTTCTTCACCACCAGAAACACCAGCTCCTACGAAACGGAATCCTTTAGACTCTGTTACTTTCACACGACGCTCAGTGTCTTCAAAATTCGAGTTACCACCGTCAATTAAAATATCTCCTGGCGATAAATGTTGGAACAATTGATCCATCAACTCATCAACAGGACTACCCGCACGCACCATCATCATGATTTTACGAGGAGTTTCAATTGAAGCTACAAACTCTGCAATATCGTTATATCCTTGAAGGTTCTTACCTTTAGCTCTTCCTTGAATGAATCGATCAACGACACCTTCTTCAATACCTGGCACAGTTCTATTGTAAACAGATACATTCCAGCCTCTACTTTCCATATTAAGAGCTAGGTTTTCACCCATCACGGCCAATCCAATAAGACCAATATTAGTTTTATTCTGCATAATATCCTTTCTATTTTTTAAGGTTGCAAGATAGAGCCATCTACTTGCAAGCGCTATATTTTATATTTTTATTAATTAAATAACAGAAAATCGTCTGCTTTTGTTCGTTTAGACGTACTGCATCTAAAAGTAGTTATAAAAATAACAACTAACCAAAATTTAAGTTTACGAAAAAGCACAATCATATTCATAATTTAGAATTGAAGAGCTACGAAGACCTATAATCCAGGTATTAATAACCTACCGCAAACTCATTTTCAAAGAACCCACTCAATATATTAAACTATCAATCAAACACATACAACAAACAAACACTTTTAAAGGATAGAATAGAGAAGTCCATTTTTCATTTTATGATGTTAAACAATCTTAGAATAATTAGATATACCATTTCACAACATTATCTTTACGCCCTCAAAATAACACAAAACAACAAGCAAATAACTTGACACATGGAAAGAGATGCCAAAGCGAAAAAAACACTTATTAAAACCTCTTGGATTAGTGCCTTAGGAAACCTAGTCCTTTCCATATTAAAAATTGTTATTGGTATTTTGGCTGGCAGTCTAGCCGTATTAAGCGATGGAATTGACTCTGCTACTGATGTCGTTATTTCTATTGTCATGATTTTCACAGCCAATATCGTCAATAAACCTCCCACACAAAAGTACCCCTACGGATACAAGAAAGCCGAGGGCATTGCCACCAAAACGCTATCTCTCATCATCTTCTATGCAGGCATACAAATGTTCATCTCGTCTGTAAGTACACTTATTTCTGGCGAAGAGAGAGAACTACCAGGAATGTTAGCCATATATGTTACCGTTTTCTCTATCGTTGGCAAACTCCTTTTAGCTCTTTATCAGTATAAAAAAGGGAAGCAAATTAACAGCCCATTAATCATTGCAAATGCCATCAATATGCGCAACGATGTACTAATCTCTACAAGTGTATTATGTGGACTCCTTTTCACTTTCTTCCTAAACCTCCCAATACTTGATGTTGTTACAGGACTTATCATTAGCATTGTCATTATAAAATCGGCAATAGATATTTTCAAAGACTCGAACATCGAACTTATGGATGGTGTGGTAGACGAAAACATATACAACAAGATTTTTGATGCTGTAAATAAAATAGAAGGTGCCGAGAATCCTCACCGTGTACGATCCAGACAAATTGGGAATATGTATATGATTGCTCTTGATATTGAGGTAGACGGCAATCTATCACTCTATCAAGCTCACCAAATAGCCAATGAGGTTGAAGAAAGTATCAAACAATCCATTGATTATGTTTACGATATTGTTGTACATGTTGAACCTAGTGGAAAAGAGCACCACGCTGAAATCTTTGGTGTATGCCCCAAGATGGTATGCACAAAAAAAGATTGCTGCAATAAATGAATACTGCAGCAATCTTAGGGTTGAAATTATATGTTCTTAAAACATCTTCATTTGATATACAAATCCGAGCGATACTTTACTAACGCACGTATTTTCTAAATTAAAATTCTTAGCCTTTTCTTTCATAAAAGCTTTTTTACCCGAATACATTAGAAAAAAGTGAAGGTTAGAATCCTTCATTGGATAATATTCCATCCCCACGGTGTAGCTTAATGTATTCATAAAAGTACCTGCTGATACATCAACAGTTTTATCAGCTGCTTCATATTGAACATCATCGTAGGCACGCGCAGAATCTATACTCCCCTTACCTTTCAAATTCCAATGTGGAGTGAATCGGTAATTCAGTTGTAGAATAGCAGTATGATAACTTGTACTAAGATTACGAATTGCCGTTAAATCGGCATCATTCTTAATAACATCACGTACAAAACCTTTGCGATCCAATTGCTCACGAGAATACATATAATCAAGGTAACCGCCAAATTTACCAAAGTTAAACTCATTACCTAGCATAACCATTATTTTATTATCATCGGCAGTTTCATTCATAAACGACACCGACCAACGAGTTTTCCAATGCGAACACAGCTCACCATTCCAATTTAACGAATATATAAACGGAACTTTTGCCTCTTTAATATCGTCAACACCATAAAGCTCTTGCGCCGTACCCTCCGTTCTGTTGTTCACAATTTGGAAATTCAACTCATGCTTGGCATTAAACGCATAATTAAAGTTTACACCCGTGAAGAAGCTTCCTGTTCGTTCTAAAAACTGCGCATATTGATATATTTCAATCGGGTTTAAATCGTATTCAATACCACCAAAGGCAGCACCCTGCTTACCAATAAACATCCCGAATTTTGGAGATAATTGCAATCCAATCCCTGCCACGTCAATCGCATCAGGTAGGTTATCTACGGAGTTAGAACCATCGGCCGTTCTATTTAATCTTTGTCTCCAACGATACGACAACCAACTATTCACATTTCCTCTTGCTTCAATTCGCAACTGTTCCATATTAAAATTACCATTCTGAAAACGAGAATCATCAAAATGACCATCTAGCGAACCCTGCATATGCAATAATAAGTTAAACTTATCTGTTTTCTTCTTAATTCCAGAAACCTCTTCAAATAGAGAGCTTTCATCACTAAGATATTCTTTCAAAGTCTGGGCAACACTAGCCTCTTGAGCAACTACTTTATTCCCAAAAGAAAATAATGCACATGCTGATAGTAGAACTATACTAGATAGTTTTTTCATAAATGTGTAAATTTTAAAAGTGAATATTAACAAATGTAAACTAATAATTTTATTTACAAAACTAATAAGTCAATTGAATCCCTTTAATATTAAAAAGAACTACAGTAAAATATTTTATTTTATAGATAGTAGTAAGTCATTCTATAAAATCGAGCCAAAACAGAAAAGCACCTCAACCCACAAGAGGTTAAAGTGCTTTTATCTTTAATAATTAATCAACCATTAAAACATCGGTAACTGATAAATAAAACCGACAGATAGTCGATCTGTATTATAATTAACCAAACCCAATTCCTTGGCTCTATCTTTATACTTATAAGCACGACCTACATAAGTTAAAAAGAAGTGTAAATTACCATCGGCCATAGGATAATACTCTACCCCAGCCAAATAACCTAAAGATGTGCGGTATTTACCTTTTTCAGGTGTAGTACCTCCAATCAAAGGATCTTGCTTAGGCAAAGATGCTGTTTCATACATACCCTTGGTAAATAGATTCCACTTTGGCGTAATGTGATATTCTAATTTCAAAACCAAAGATAAATAGTCTGCTCCCATATTAAAATTGGAATTGTCTTGACCATGAGACATTATTGCATGCATTACATTTTTTCGATCTAAATCTTCTTTTGAATACATGACATCAAAGAATCCACTAAACTTTCCTAAATCCAACTGATTCCCTAAAGCCAAGTAGAACAATTTATTATCTTTTGCTTGATTCATATACGATACAGACCAACGCGTTTTAAAGATATCTTTAAAATTACCATTCCAGTTTAACGAATAAACCAATGGCAATTTCGCATCTTCATAGCCCGAAAACTCTTTATCTACGTGATAGAAATCGTAAATCGATTTGTTGTTCCTGCTATTTAAGATTTGAAAATTCAACTCTTGTTTTGGGGTAACAGCATAACCCAGATTAACACCGGTAAGGAAATTACTCATGTTGTCAATCATGTCGCTATACTCATAAATAACAATCGGATTAACATCAAACTCAATCCCACCATAAGCAGCACATTGTTTACCTAAGAAAAGTGAGAATTTATCATTCAATTGTAAACCTATCCCAGCAATATCAATTGAAGTAGGAAGATTATCAATCATGCCATTTCCATCATTGCTGCGGTTTAACCTATGTCTCCAGCGATAAGACAACCAACTGTTCAATTGCCCTTTCGCTTCAATGCGCAACTGACGCATTTTAAACACACCATTATCAAGTCCATCACCACTTCTAAAATTCAAATCGCCACTACCTTGCATATTCAAGAGCAGATTGAATTTATCGGTTTTCTTCTTGATACCCGATACTTCTTCAAACAAAGATTTTCCATCAGCCATAAAAGCTTCTTTAGCTTCATTCGTATCTTCGGGAGGTGTTGTTGCGAAAATCGAGAAACAAACCGAACTCATTAACAGAGTTGCTATTATCTTTTTCATATCAATCTAAATTTAATTAATACGCATTAAAATAGGTCTGAATCTCTTTCCAATCGGCAGTTTTAGTTAAAGCAAGCATCAATAACACACGTGCCTTTTGTGGATTCAAGTCTTGAGAAGCAACAAACTTAAACTCATCGTCATTAATTTCTCCATCCAAAGTAGTAGGGCCAAAAGGTACACGAGTTGAACGAACTACAACAATCCCCTTTTCACGCGCTTTGATTAACAATGGGAAAATGTCTTTGTGAATATTTCCATTACCCAAACCAGCGTGAATTATACCTTTGTAACCATTTTTCAACATCGGCTTAACTAAATCTGGATCCATATTTGAATAACTATATGCAATACCTACTTTAGGAAGTTTATCTAAATGGGTTACATCAAAAACAGAGTTCGTGGTGTGTGTCTTTAACGGGCGGTGTTTGTAAAACACTTTACCATTATGAATGTAGCCCAATGCACCATCATTTGGAGATTGGAAGGTAGCAACATCAAGAGTATGTGTTTTCGTTAAACTTTGCGCTCCTAAAATTTTTGCATCCATTTGACACAAAACACCCATACCTTTTGATTCTTTTGCTGCAGCAGTAACAACAGCATTAAATAGGTTACGAGGACCATCAGCACTTAACGCTGTCGATGGTAACATAGCACCCACCAATACCACTGGTTTGTCACTCTTGACCGTTAGATTTAAAAAATAGGCCGTTTCTTCCATCGTGTCTGTACCGTGAGTAATCACAATACCATCCACATCATCCGAAGCCAATAAAACATTAATACGCTTTGCCAATGTTAACCAAATATGGTCCATCATATCTTGCGAACCAATCTTAACCACTTGTTCTCCTGTTACATTTGCTACGTCGTTTACTTGTGGCACTGCATCAAGCAACGTACCAATAGCAACCTGACCTGGCGTATAATTACTTTGAGCAGCAGAGCTACCCACTCCCGCAATAGTTCCACCAGTTGCCAAGATGTGAATCTTTGGCTTTTGAGCATTTGCACTAATAGCAAATAAGAATAACACAGTAAAGAGTAAACTAATTTTCTTGAAATTCATACTATTAAGATTTAAATGATTAAATATTTCTATTCTTTAAAATAAGAATTGAATTAATAACATACCCGTGCATACAGAAACAATGGTTGCCACCAATCCTGGAATCATAAATGAGTGATTTAATACATACTTTCCAATTTTAGTACTTCCAGTTCTATCAAAATTAATTGCAGCAACTAAAGGAGGATAGTTTGGAATAAAGAAATAGCCGTTTACAGCTGGAAACAAAGCAATTAACATAGGAGGAGCCATTCCTAGACCAACCCCCAATGGCATCATTGCTCGTGTTGTAGCCGCTTGACTATTCAATAAGATAGACATTGCAAATAAAGCTACACCAAACAGCCAAGGAAAACTATGCACCATACTTTCTATTGACCCCGTTAATTGTTCAATGTTACCATGAATAAACGTATCGCCCATCCAAGCAATACCAAAGATGGCAATTACAGCTTGCATCCCTGCCGAGAAAACCGATCCTTGCGTCGCCTTGATTGGCTCGGTTTTCGTAATTAAAAGAATAAGACCTGCAGCCGTAAGCATTAAAATTTCAATAATGATAGGCATATCCAACAGTGTCATTTCTCCATCAATCATATATTCTGGACGCATAGCATCAATCGAACCAAACAATACGATAAATACAGTCGTCATCACAAATATAATAATTGAGATAAGTGCTTTCGTACTATTCTCTACTTTAACGGTCGATGCTTTCTCTTGAGTAAATAATCCCTCACGTACACGTCTTTGAAATTCAGGATCATCGGCAAGTTCTTTACCTTTCTTTATAGAGACTAAAGCACCAGCCATAATACCTACCAATGTTGCTGGTACCGTAATCATTAGAATATCTAACAATGAAATACCAAATCCAGTTAACATACCCAACAATGCAACCGTAGCTGCCGATATAGGTGATGCAGTAATGGCTTGTTGCGAAGCGATGACAGAAATACCAAGTGCACGTTCTGGACGAACCTTAGTTTCTGTAGCAACTTCCGATATTACGGGGAGTATAGAATAAGCAACATGCCCTGTTCCGGCCACGAGCGTAAATAAATAAGTAACTAGAGGACTAAGCCATACCACCTTTGAAGGGTTTTTACGTAATAGCTTTTCAGCCGGTTTAACCAGATAATCCAAACCACCAGCAGCCTGCATACACGATGCTGCTGAAATTACAGCAACAATCATCAACATAACATCAATGGGGGGAGATGTGGGCATCAAGCCAAAACCAAACGTCAGAATGGCAAGACCAATACCTCCCATTACACCTAGTCCTATGCCGCCCAATCGAGCACCGATTATAATTGCGACCATTACAAAAATAAATTGTAGTAACATATGTGTATATTTATAAAATATTAATTAATTTAACAGAAGTATAACAACAATACAAAATTAAGGCTTAGAAAATGAAAAACCGGCAAAAATTGTCATTTTGTTAGTGGATTTAATAAATTATTATATTTACCTTTACTTTTGCATACTCGACTAGTCAAAATACTACAAACTTGTAGCATAAAGTAAGTTAGGCGAATATTAAAACAAAATATAATACAAATAAAATGGGCTGTACTAGTTATCTTTTCACATTTATTAAGAAGATAACAATCGACCTTAAAATTTTGATCTTATGATGGAAACAAAAAAAACGCGTGTTGAGAGCGACTTAATTGGTTCTAAAGAAGTGCCAGAAGAAGCGCTGTATGGTGTTCAAACACTACGAGGTATCGAAAATTTCCCTATTAGTGCATTTAAAGTTTGTGATTACCCTCTATTCGTTAAAGCATTTGGTATCACCAAAAAAGGTGCTGCAATTGCAAACCAAAGCTTAGGATTATTGACTAAAGAACTTGCCGACAGTATTATTAAAGCATGCGACGAAATCATAGATGGAAAGCATATAGAACAATTTCCTACTGATATGATTCAAGGTGGTGCTGGAACAACAACCAACATGAATGCCAATGAGGTTATCGCTAACCGTGCACTTGAGTTGATGGGCCATAAAAGAGGTGAATACCAATTCTGCTCTCCAAACGACCACGTAAACTGCTCGCAATCGACTAATGATGCTTATCCTACATTCATCCACATCGGATTGTACCACACACACCAAAAACTTATTACTCATTTCACCGCATTAATCAAATCTTTAGAAAAGAAATCTAAGGAGTTTAAAAAGGTTATAAAAATGGGTAGAACTCAGCTTCAAGATGCTGTGCCTATGACTTTAGGACAAACTTTTGGTGGTTTTGCTAGTATTTTAAAACATGAAATTAATAACCTAGACTTTGCAGCACAAGAGTTCTTGACTGTAAATATGGGTTCGACAGCAATTGGTACAGGTATCTGTGCTGAACCAGACTATTCTGAAAAATGTGTAGCTGCACTTGCTAAAATCACGAAACTAGATATTAAGTTGGCAGAAGACCTTGTAGGTGCTACTTCGGACACTTCTTGTATGGTTGGTTATTCTGCAGCAATGAAACGTGTTGCTGTTAAATTAAACAAGATTTGTGACGACTTGCGTCTATTATCTTCGGGCCCTCGTTGCGGTTTAGGTGAAATTAACCTTCCTGCGATGCAACCTGGATCATCAATTATGCCTGGTAAAGTGAATCCAGTTATTGCAGAAGTTGCCAACCAAGTTGCTTACAAAGTGATTGGTAATGACCTATGCGTTACTATGTCTGGACAAGCTGCACAAATGGAGTTAAACGCTATGGAACCTGTTATGGCTCAATGCTGCTTCGAGTCGGCAGATTTACTAATGAATGCTTTTGATACTTTACGCATACGTTGTATTGATGGAATTACTGCGAATGCAAAACACTGTGAAACAGAAGTTAAAAATAGCATTGGTATCATTACGGCTCTTAACCCTATTATTGGCTATAAGAATTCAACTAAAATAGCTAAAGAAGCTGCTGAAACAGGTAGAGGTGTTTACGAATTAGTCCTAGAACACAATATTCTATCTAAAAAAGATTTGGATACAATCCTTAAACCAGAAAACATGATTAAACCTGTTAAGCTTAACATTAAGCCTAACAAATAATAATCATTTGATTAAAAAACAAAAAGCCTTCTACATTTATTTGTAGAAGGCTTTTTTTGGCTCTAATTAAAAAAACACTTAACCTCCCCCACCTCTCCCATAAACCTCCCAAACAACTCTTTTTTACCTCCCTGAAAAGACAGTGTCCTCTTTCAAAGAGAACTCAGTCTTCTTCCTAAGAGAACTCTCCTTTCATAGGGAGGAAGGAAAACGAACACTACACATTAAAATAATGAACCGAACTATTAAGGAATCTATAGATAGAAAGTGGCTTGAGAATAAAATGAGAGAATGCAATTAAGAAAATTAGAAAAGTAAGGCAGAGTCCTCTATATTCGTAGATAAAATTGTATATTTGCACATTATAGAGAAAATAAAAATAAGAACACGAAGATATGATAGCTAAAATAGAACAGCTTTTAAAAGAAG
>JASLDF010000114.1 GCA_030151635.1 Bacteroides sp.
CTTATTGAACAAAACGGGGGACGAAATGCGGGTAGTATTTCGGGTAAAACAACCTATGTTTTGGCGGGCGAGAATATGGGGCCTGCGAAATTGGAGAAAGCAGAAAAATTGGGTGTCAGAATCCTAAACGAAGATGAATTCCTTGCTTTAATTGGCGAAGAATAACCCGTTTAGTTTATAATATCACAAAACCCCAGCGTTAGACGATTGTCTTTCGCTGGGTTTTTTTTGTTTGGTTGCCTATTATAGATGATATTCTAGTGCGGTTAGAGGCTGTGTCTTTTCGCACAAAAACAATCATTAAACACAAATATTGATGTGTGGTAGAATGTTTATCAACCCGTAACAGCTATTCTGATGGCAGTTGATTTGCATAATTGTAAATTCGCTTATTTCGTGCATTTATAAAGTCTGTTACTTTTTTCTTATAAACTAAATATTCGTCAACGTTTGCAAAAGTCGGCTTAGTTTTAAAGTCGTCAAAAGGTAAATAAAACCGTATATTTTCATTTTCGTCAACAAGGTCATTGAGTAAAAAAAAGTCAATGTAACCTTTAAACTTTACAAACAAGTCGAAGAAGTTTTTATATCTTAAAAACGTGTCGTAAAGTGGACTTTGTTGTCCTTTATAAAAAAGTCTGATGCATTCCAAAGTCAAATCAAACCTGTCGTCAATTAAGCTATGTACTCCACGAGCTTGATTAATTGTAAATTTATTATCTATTTTATTTTTCGGAAAAAGCGTGTAACCACCAATTGTCGTACCAATATCAAAGAGTTCATTTACTTCATTTGGAATTTGATTTATCAACCACTGCTTTCTCCTCTGGGTTCTGTACGAGTGAGTTATAGCATCACTCCCCAAATTAAATTCTCCAAGCTCCGATTTATGGTATAAATACGTTCCGCTTTTTTTGTTATCCAATTCAAACATTTGACCATTAGGTAATGGTTTACTCCATAATGTTTTATGATATGTGCGAAGTGTAGGACTTGTGCTGTCTGGGTCGCCTCCATTTGCGTCTGTATAAACATTAAACGTTATATCTACTTTCATTTTTTTCGTTTTACTAGTCTTCACAACTTAATCGCCTTTTTCTTGCCACTTAAATTGATATTTTAAGAACAAAACACGATATAGTTTCGTAAAATAACTGTCTACATGCGTGTTTTGTTAAATCTGGAGTTCCTAACCAACTTCGGACAAAAAGTTAAGCGACATTGTTAATATTTTGTTTTCTGTATTTATTATTAAATTCTTCAATAATTTGATACTCTAGGTATGAATGCCTTCTTTGCTTTCTATACCAAATTTCAATGTACTCAAAAATTCTATTTCTCATCTGTTTTGCTCCAACAAGTTTCGCCCCATAAATTAATTCTGTTTTTAGGGACTTGAAGAAACTTTCTGCCACAGCATTATCCCAGCAGTTCCCAGCTCTACCCACCCGCTGAACTAGATTATACGACTTCAAAGTGTTTCGAGTTGCTTTAGAAGCATATTGAGCTCCTCTATCTGAGTGAAACACCATTCCATCCTTAAAACTATATTGTGCACCAGCCTTGTTTATCGCTGCTAAAACAGTGTCTTTTGTGGTCATGTTTGAGCTTAGATTCCAGCCTATAATATCACGATTGAACAAGTCCATTACAATTGTCAAATACAAAAATCTGTTCTTTGTTGAGATGTAAGTGATATCCGAAACACATTTTTGTAACGGTGAAAAAGAATAAAAAATCTTGATTCAGGATATTGCCAGTCACTGGCTCCTTGTCATTGGAGTCTGTAGTTATTCTAAATCTTTGAACTAGTTTACTTTTCAACCCCATCTGTTTCATATATTTAGTTACTGTTGGTCTTGACACTGCTGTGCCTGTCCTACATAGTTCTTCTTTGATACGTGGGCTACCATAACGTCCTTTGGGTTTAAAATAAACTGTTTGAATCTTTTCTTTTAAACCTTCACTTGCTCCTTACACTGGTTTCTAGGCTCTTTTAGCCAATAGTAATAACTGCTACGAGATACATTTAAGACTCGACACATCATTTCAATCCGCCATCTAGATCGATGCTTATTTATGAATCGATAGATTACAGATCGCTCCTGGAAATGATGCCCATAGTCTTTTTTAGAATCTCATGCTCTTGTTGTAGCTGAGCATACTCTTTCTTGATTTGAGCTAATGCTTTAGCATCCTCACTTAAGGCTGAGTTACCATTGCCAGGAAAGCTCTCAGAACCTTTAAACTTGTATTGGCTACGCCAACTATAAAGTTGCTTTACCGAGATTCCTAGCTCACGAGCAAACTGACTCAAGTTATCTCTTTCATAGCTAATCTTAACTGCGTTTTCTTTAAACCCTCGGTCGTATACTTTTCATTGTTGCATTGGATAATGATAGTTATTTATCCCTTAACTACTTGTGCGGATAAAGTTAGCAAGTCCAAATTTGAAACCTTAGAGCAAGTTAGACAGCAAACAAGAATATGGATGAATGATTACAACAATCACCGACCACACCAGGCATTAGGAAATTTGTCCCCTATAAAATACGCTAGCTGTGATTCTTTTGGGACTAGTCCCAAAAGAATCACAGCTAATAACTATATTGAGAAATTGGAATTATAAGTGGTTCTAATTTGGGGAAGCTTACATGTTTTATATGTGAGAAGTAAAAAAGTCGGGTCAACCTCTCTTAAATTAAAGAAAAATTAACCCGACCAGACAATAAAACTTACTTATTTACTAACTTAATTATTTACTAAAGACCGAAAGAGATACGCTTATCTATAATCTCGGTTCTTCTCTTTAAAATCTACTTAAGTCATTTCTCAAGCCATATTCTATTTACAATTACAAACACAGCATAGCATCAATTTCTAATAAACTGACACACACATTTTTTAAGTATCACATATGTACTAATAAAATATATGAAGAAAACATGATGGAATAAAACATTTATCAACTCCTCTGTACTACTTTCATAACAATAGTTTTGAGAACCTTAAGTAGTCGTCTATATTCTAAATATCGTTTATCAATCGGTAGATAAAAATAGTAAATTTATTTTACATTTAAACTTATCTATGGCAATATTATAAAGAATCACACACTCAAAAAGATGAATACAAACACGTTTTTAACATCTGCCTATAATTCACAAGTCCTATAAGCTAATTCTCATTAATTGGTGTAAATAAGGCAATAAAAAAGGTTCGAAACATTGACAAACGTTTCGAACCTTAAATATTATAAAATAGTTTTTTATGAATATACGTGTACACTATTCTGAGCTGCTGGTAGATAATTTACCCCAACCCACGTGATCATCAACAAGATAAAAGAGATAGGTAACATCCAAAGCGTAAACCGTGGGTACTTATTTTGAAGGCGCATGTGAATATACACTAAGTACCCAGCACACGTAATAAAAGCCCAAGTTTCCTTTGGATCCCAGGACCAATAGTGCCCCCAAGCTTCTTTAGCCCAAATAGCTCCCATCAGTAAACCTAACATCA